>JANNKG010000550.1:0-13227 GCA_031396185.1 Burkholderiales bacterium
TGGCGTTCAAGGCCAACGCGCCCTTCGTGATGGGCTCGGGCGACGCCGACAAGAACGTGATGCAGCCGGTGTCGATGTATTTCACGATGTCGAACGTGGACATCAAGCGCCTCGCCGAGTGGGCCAAGACCTCCGACGACATCCCGGCGCGCGCGATCCCGAAGACCGACGAGGGCCTCGATTACAACCTCTGGCTCACGGGCTTCAACAAGACGCTGCAGAAGTGGCAGAAGGACACGGGCGTGAAGCTGCAGCGCGACAACATCACGCTGAAGACCGCCGGTGGCCTCATGTACGTGAACGGCACGCGCGTGCTCGGCGTGAACGTGTTCTCACCGAAGGAATTCACCGACGCGATCGTCGAGTGCTTCCGGCAGATCGAGGGCGTGTCCCGGTGCCTGCGCGAGACCGTCCCCGGCTTCGAGAAGGCGCGCATCGGGCAGGTGTCTCCGATACTCGGCGTGCGCGAAACGCGGCATATCGTGGGTGAATACACCCTGACCGGCCCCGATTCGCTCGGCGGGCACCACTTCGACGATTCGATCGCGGCGGACGCGTCCGCGCTCGACATCCACGACCCCAAGGGGGGGGACGTCGACTTCCGGTCGCTGCCGCCCTACGAAATTCCCTACCGTTGCCTCGTGCCGATGGGCATCGAGGGCCTGCTCGTGGCCGGGCGCTGCATCTCCGCGGACCACGCGGCCCATGCTCGCTCGCGGAACATGCCGGCGTGCATGGCGACCGGCCAGGCCGCGGGCGTTGCGGCAGCGGTGGCGATCGAAGAGGGCACCTCGGTTCGCAATGTGCCGATCAAGAAGGTCCAGGATGCGCTCCGCAAGCTCAAGATGCCGTTGCATGCCGAAGATGTGAAGTAGGGGCCTTTTTCTTCCGCGGCGTTGACGCGCCGGCAGGTATCGTGCGCAAATGCACGGCGCTCGATACCCGCGTGCCATCAAAGGAAGCCGGAACGTGACCCCCGCAAAGGACCCACCTGATTCGGGGCGAGGCAATTTTCTCTCCCAGGGCTTTCGCGAGCTCGGCCGCAAGCTGGCCCGCTCCAAGCTGCGCCGCACCATCCGGCAGCAGGAATCCGAGCGCCTCGCCGCCCTGACGGCCCTCGGCCAAGCGGCCTGGGAAGGCAAGATCGAACTCGGGAAGCATGCCGGCCTTCGCGATCGCCTCGCCGGCCTCGACGCGCGTGCGGGCGAACTCTCGCAGGAATCGAACCGCATCGAGAAGGACAAGTCCGCGCTCGATGCGCAGCGCACCTCCGAGCTCGAGGGATTCGCCACACGCCGCAAGGCGGTGGAGGCGAAGAAGAGCCCGGTCGATGCGGCGCTGCGCGATGCGCGATCGCGCAAGGCCGCCTGCGAGCAGGCGATCAAGCAGGCCGAGTCGCGAGCAGCAGCGATCGCCGGCAGGATTGCGGGACTGGATCGCGACATTGCGTCACTCGGGGCCGCGGCCGGCGCTGATGCGCAGCAGAAGATCGCCGCCGCCCAGGCGGAGCGCGCGAAGCTTGCAAGCGAGCAGGTCGAGCTGGGGCCGAAGCTTTTGGCATCGCGAACGGAGCTGCCCGGGTACGCGGCCGAGGACAGCCGCCTCGCGGCCGAGAGCCAGAAGCATGCCGCCGAGATCGCCGCCATCGATGCCGAGCAGAAGGCCGCCATCGGCCGCATCGACACCGAGCTCGCCCGGCTACGGACGGAATTGCAGGGCGCGACGCAGCAATCGGGCGCGGTGAGCAAGGACCGCGCCGGGACCTTCGGCGAGCTCGGCAAGGCGCTCTACGACGGAGGCGAGCGCCCTGCAGCGCTCTCCCAACCGATCGAGCGCGTGGCGTCCATCGATCGCGACCGCGCGCAATCGGATTCCGCGCACCACGCATCACTGGCCGAATCGAGCACCGTTCCCGGCGCTGCGATGGCCAAATTCTGGGGCGTGCTGCTCGGCGTGCCGCTGATACTGGCAGTCCTCGGCGTCGGCACCTACCAATACCTGCATCGCAGCGCGCCCGTTTCCGCGGCCGTGGCGCCGGAACAGGTCAAGCAACTCAATCCCGGCGAGTGCGAGATCAAGGCGCCTCCCGACAAGGGCAAGGGCGTGAGCATCGACAGCAACTGCGTGCGCCGCGAGGGCGTCTTCGCCGACGGCTTTCTGGAGAGCGGCAAGATCACCTATCCCGACGGCCGGGTGGCCGAGGGCACTTTCGCGCTCGGCCAGCAGCTCGGACGAGGCAAGCTCACTTGGAAGGATGGCCGGCGCTACGAGGGCATGTTCGCAGAGGGGCGTTCATGGGGCCAGGGGATTTTCGTGGCTGCCGACGGAACGCAGTACCGTGGCATGTTCGAGCCCGGTGTCAGGCTCATCGGTGTCGGAATGCGCAAGAGTCCGGACGGCAGCCTGCTCGTCGGCGAGTTCGTCGACGGCAAGCCGTCGCGGAAAATGATGCTGGTAAAGGACCGCACTGCCGAGGTAGTGGAAATCGGCAAGGACGGCTCGATCCTGAAGAAGACCCCCGACACGGAGCCCACCGGAAAATGAGCACGCGAACCGCAGGCCCCTCGCTGGTCGCCGCTGGGGCCGCATTGCTCTTCTTCGCGTTCCCGGCCCCCGCGGCTTCGGGGGGGCTTAGCGATTGCAAGTGCTCCGACCTGCGGGCGATGCGCGATCGCTGGTGTTCGGCGCGTGCGGCCAAGTCCGAATACGAGCGCATCACGCAATACTTGAACGCAGAGAGCGCCAAGACGGGGACCCGAATGCTTTCCCCCGATGACAAGAGAAAGATCAATCAAGAATGCGTTCAGGAAGTGATCAACCTGACAAGCGACCGAGGCGTCGTCAAGGCGACTGGCGTGACCACCGAGAATCGCCCCTGGAATACGCTCGCGGGGGAGGAGGAGTGCAGGGTCTCGGTCACGAGCGCATCCACGTGTCTCAAGCAGATCGTCGAGGCCCACGAAGGACATCACAGCGATGAATGCGGCGCTCGCACTGCAATGTGGCAAAGCATTCCAATCCCCCTTAAACCTGCGATTCAAGCGTTCCTGTATGGCGCCTCCTCCACAGCGGCCATGACGGTAACGGGGGACACGAAGTTCTCGCTGACCTCTGCGCAGTTCGCTTCCGAGGAAGCCGCTTCGTACACGATCGAAATCCAGTTGATTGCCGCAAAGTGGAAGGAACTGCAGAAGGTGTGTGATTCGGCGCCGGGCAAGGACTTCGACGCGGTGCTGGCCGACAAGGAGACGGCGGGCGAGAACTTTTGGAACAATCTCCAGCCCGAAGCCAACGGCACGCGCATTTACAAGATGTATGACTTGTCCAGGCATCCCTGCCCGCGCCGTCCGCCCAAATCCCCCTCGGTCTGCACGCTGCGGTGAGTCCGCGGCTGCCGGCGATCGCGGCGCTGATCGCGCTCACCACGCTCATCTACCTCAATAGCCTTCTCGGCCCGTTCCAGTTCGACGACTACGCGGGTGTGGCTACCGATCGTGCCGCGCAGGACTGGGCGGCCTGGGGGGAAACGCTGGCGCAGCGCATCCGGCCGCTGCTCAAGGCGAGCTACGTCGTCACCCATCAGCTGGGCGCCTGGCTTGGCCACCCGACGCTCGGGCACCATCTCGGCAGCCTCGCAATCCACCTGGCCGCGGTGGCGCTCGCATGGCGGCTCGCGCTTGTCATGGCCGGCTCGTTCGGGATGTCTACTGTCGTGTCACGGCGCGCGGCACTGGGCTGTGCGGGATTGATGGCGCTGCATCCGCTCGCCACGGAGGCAGTGACGTATCTCACGGGGCGCTCGGTCGCGCTCGGAACGCTGTTCGCGCTTGCGGCAGCGCTCGCCCAGATGCAAGGCCACCGGGTAGTGGCCGTAGCCGCCTTCGCCGCGGCGATGCTGTCGCGCGAAACGATGATCGTGATTCCGGTGCTCTTGATACTGCTCGAATGGGGGCGAGGCGATGCCGAAGGCGCCGCGTTCTCTATCGAGCGGATTCGGGTCGCCCTGCGTCGCACCGCAGTCCTGTGGGTCGTGGCCGCCATCGCCATGGTGGCGATACTCACCCACCGCCGCTACGGCCCCTTGCTCGAGCTCTCCACCCTCATCGCCCAGGGCCGGCTCGATAGTCCGTCCCTGCTGCTCGCGCTCGAATACTTCGCGACACGCCTCTTCCTGCTCGCACCGCTCAGCATCGATCCCGCCGTCCAGCCCGAGCACTTCGGCGCCGCGCATCGCATGGCCGCGAGTTTCGTGGCGGCCGCGGCGCTGTGGCTCGCATGGCGCTGCCGGGCGAGCCGTCCCTGGTGGATCATCGGACTTGGCTGGATCGTGGTGACGCTCGTGCCGATGTACCTCGTACCCATCCGTCACGACGGTGTCGCCGAGCGCCATTTCTATCCGGCGCTGTGGGGCATCGGATTCGCGCTCTCCTGCGAGATCGCAGTCCGGGTGCGCGCCGCAGTGGCGTTCGCAGCGGGCTGCACAGCGGCCGTGGCACTCTCGACCGCTACGCTGATGCGCAACGCGGACTACGCGAGCGAGGTCGCCCTGTGGGAAGCAGCTTCGCGCGTGCCCGACGCCGGGAAGCGAGCGTTCAATAACCTCGGGGTCGCGTACCTGGGCGAGGGCCGCTGGAACGCAGCACGAGCGGCATTCGAGCGCGCATTGGTGCTCGATGGCGGATATACGAAGGCCCGCGCGAACCTGGACCGCGCAGACGCCGGGCAACGCACCGGCGACCCCTTCGCCGAGCCGGAGATATGAGGGCAAGCGGTGCATCCGCCACGGCGGGATCCCCGTACTAGGGAGTAGCATTACCTCCCCCAATAATCGGAGAACTAAAGTGAATAAAGCCTCGATCCTGGTCCCCGGCATTCTGGCCGCCGTGCTTTCCGGCTGCGGCGCAATGAGCACCATGGCACCCGACGTGCCCACCGCCATTGCCGTTCCCGCCGGCCACCAGATGGCCATGCGGCAAGTTGGCGCCGGCGACCTCACCTACGAATGCCGCGTCAAGGCGAACATGCCAGGCTCGTACGAGTGGGTGTTCGCCGGCCCGAACGCGGTGCTCTACGACGCCAACCGCTACCCGGTCGGAAAATATTACGGCGGGCCTACCTGGGAATCCAGCGACGGCAGCAAGGTCACGGGCAAGCAGCTGGCGGTGTCGCCGGGCCCGACGGGCGCCATTCCGCTGCAACTGGTGCAGGCCAACCCCGCGACCGGCTCCGGCTCGATGATGGGCGTGACCTATATCCAGCGCCTCAACACGCAGGGCGGAATCGCCCCGTCGGATGCCTGCAATGGAAGCAACGTGGGAGCGAAGCAGACGGTGAAGTACCAGGCCGACTACGTTTTCTACAAGGCACGCTAAAAACGCGCCATCCGCCTCTCATGCACTACCAGCGCAACGCCGCTGGCAACAATCACCGTCATGCCGAGTGCTGAGAGGCGGTCCGGAAGCTGCTCGAACACGAGGTAGCCGAAAAGGGTTGCCCAGATCATCTGCACGTAGGTAAAGGGCACCAGCAACGACGCCGGCGCCTTCAGGTACGCGGTGATCAGCATCCAGTGCCCGACGCCCGCCATCACCCCGAGCACGATGAAGAAAAACGTGTGCGACAGGGACACGCTGGTAGGCATTCCGGTGAACGGCAGGGCGAGCGACAGTCCCACGGTGCCGACCAGCGCAGTGTAGAACAGCGTCGTGTACGGCGAATCGCCGGGAAGCCTGCGCGTAAGCAGCTGGTAGAGGGCGTTGGAGATTGCGCACAGCACCAGCAGCGCCGTCGCTGGGTGGAATACCGCCGAACCCGGCCGCACCAGGATCACGATGCCCACGAATCCGCCGATGCAGGACAGCCATCGCGCTCGGGTCGGGCGTTCGCCGAGCACTCGCATCGACAGCATGATGGCGATCATCGGTGCAAGGAAGCTGATCGCCGAGGCTTCGGCGAGCGGCAGGAAACGCAGCGCGCCGAAGAAACTGGCCGTCGCCACGACCAGGCACAACGAGCGCACCAGCTGCATCTTCAAGTGCCCGGTGCGCCAGAACCCCGCGCCGCCCCGGTGCCAGGCGATCGGCGTGACCACCAGCATCTGCCCGGCGTAGCGTGCCCAGACCACGACGAACAGCGTGTGATCTCGCACCAGGTACTTCGCCGTCGCGTCGAGCGTGCAGAAGCAAATGCCCGCGAGCAGGAAGAGCGGCAACGCGCGGCCCAGCGGATTGTCCCTGTCGATCGTCAATCGCCGGTGCCGAGGCCCATTCGATGCAGCGCGGGGTGAAGCCAGCTCATCCCCGCATCATGAATTTCAGTGCGTGAGCGACATCACCGTATCGATGCCGTGGATCACGCCGTTGCTCGCCTCGATCTCCTGGCGCGAGACCTTGGCGCCGTTCACGGTAAAGCCCGAGTCGTTCTCCGCGAAGGTGAGCGTGCCGCCCTGGACGCTGATCGAATCGTGCGCCGTGAGGTCCTTGGCGAGGAGCGCGCCGCGGATCACGTGCAGGTTGATGACGGCGTTCAACTCGGCCTTGTCCTTGAGGAGCGCTTCGATGCGGCTCCTCGGCAGCTTCGCAAACGCTGCGTCGGTCGGTGCGAAAAGCGTGAACGGGCCCTCGCCCTTGAATGTGGACATGAGCCCCGAGGCCTTGAGCGCGTTGTAGAACGTGCCGAAGTTGCCTGCGTCGGCCACGTTGGCGACGATGTCTTTTTCTTCCGTGTTCAGGTCTTGCGAATCCATGGGAATCCTCCACTGGGGCAGGGCCCAGTGTGGCCTCCAGGACCCTCCGAGCAAAGGCATTTATTTATTTAAATTCCTTGACTTAGCATCACCTGGCGACCGGCGCGAACATCGCCAGGCGCTGGCCTTTTGCCGAGTCGGAAATGAGCTGGAGGAGGCGGCGTTCGCGCGTTTCCGGGCGCTTGGCGCTCATCACCCAGAACGCGGCGAGGCGCCGGTAGCCGGGTGGCTGCAGCTCGAAGAACTTCCACGCCGCCTTCTTCGCCCGGAAGCGCCGTTCGAACTGCGCTGACAGGACGACGTGGCGATTCTCGGTGGAGTAGAGGCCGGCGCGCTTGGGGTCGCGGTTCTCGAAGGCCGCAAGGCCGGAAGGGGCCATGCGCCCCGCCTCCCGCAACTCCGCCACCTTGCGAAGGTTCACCGCGCTCCAGATGCTGCGCGGCCTGCGTGGGGTGAAGCGCTGCATGTAGGCGTCTTCGTCCACGCGCTTCGTGATGCCGTCGATCCAGCCGAAGCAGAGCGCCTCCTCGACGGCTTGTGCGTAGGTCACAGCCTTCTTGCCGGTGTGGGCCTTCCAGAAGCCGACCCACAGGTCCGGGGCCTTGGCGTGGTTTGCCGCGAGCCATGCGCGAAAGCGGAGCGCGGAGGCAAAGAAGCGCGGGGGGGATTGGGCGATGGGCATGGCTCACTTATGCCATCAGCGGTTGAACCCCGCCACCTCCGCCGTCTCTAAGCCTCATCGTTTCCCGGTGAGGCTGCCATGCGATTTGTCTACCTGGGCTCCGCGCTCGCCATCGCCGCCTTGATGGGATGCGCCCGGCTCGGTGCCCAGCAGGCGCAACCCCCCGGCGGAGAACAGAGCGTGGCCGGGCCGGCTGGCGCCATCTACGTCGACGACGGCGGGGGCAGCGGCAAGGAGGGCTTGCCGGTGGTGTTCCTGCATTCGTTCGGCGGCGATTCCGGGCATTGGGCGACGCCGCTTTCGCATGTCCGCCACCATCGCCGCGCGCTCGCGATCGACCTTCGCGGCCACGGCAAATCGGCCGCGCCGGCCAAAGACGACTACGCGGTCGATGCCTTTGCCAGGGATGTCGAGGCCGTGGTCGACAAGCTGCGACTGCGGCGCTTCGTCCTCGTCGGCCACAGCCTGGGCGGTGCGGTGGCCGCCAAATACGCCGCTGCGAACCCCAATCGCGTGGCCGGGCTGGTCCTGGTCGGCGCGCCGGGGAAAATTCCCGCCGAGCAATCCGCGCAGATCCTCGCCGCGCTCGAGTCGAACTACGACGCGACGATGAAGGGTTACTGGGAGAAGCTCTTCACTGGCGCGCAGCCGCACGTACGCACCCAGCTTGCCGCGCAAATCGGCCAGGTGCCGAAGGACACGACGCTGGCGATCATCGCGGCACTCTTCAAGGACGATCCGCTCGCGTCCATCGACCGCTACCCGGGCCCGAAGCTGGTGATCTACACCCCGCAAGGCGATACGCCGAACGACCTGCAGAACGTCCGGCCGAATCTTCCCCGCAAACTGATGCCGGGAACGAGCCACTGGCCGCACCTCGACCGCCCGCGGGAGTTCAACGAGGTGCTGGAAGAGTTCCTCGCGACCGCGCGCTGACGTCATTCCCGCGAAGGCGGGAACCCAGACCTCTATCCACCAGTCACGGCGACCGTGTTGTCGTCCGGGCGCCGGTCGATCAACTTCACCACCGGGTCGATACCGGCCCTCAGGGGTTTCTCGCCGACCTCGATGGTGAGTTCGGTCTCGCCGCTCTTGATGCGGTGCTTCCTGAGATAGAGCGGCTTGTCCTCCGGGCCGAGGACGCCGATGTCCACCAGGTCGTCCATCGGCGTCTCCTTCGACTCGCCGCCCTCATCGGTGCGCATCTTCTTGGCGGCGACCTTCAACGTCACCTCGAACGCGCCTCCGCCCTTGTCGCGATAGGACGCCGAGACCGCGCGGTTCTCGTAGATCGTGATGGTCTCGAATAGGTCGTGGATGAGGTACTGGAACTCGGGCGGCGTGACCGCGCGAAACTCGGCGAGCAGCTCGCGCGAGGTCGTGTACGGAGGCTCCTGGTAGGCCACCTTCTTGATGTACGACGCCAGAGCGCGATTTACCGCATCCTCGCCGATCGCATCCTGCAGCGCGTACATCGCGAGCGAGCCCTTGCGGTAGTGGATGTAGCCCTGGTTTTCGTTGCGGAAGAGGGGCTGCTCGCGCTTGCGCTCGGTGGCGCGGCCGGTCAGGTACGAGTCGAGCTCGTACTTGAGGAAGCGCTTCATCTTCGCGTCGCCGTACTTCTTCTTCATCACCATCAGCGCCGAGTACTGCGCCAACGTTTCGGACATCATCGTGGCGCCCTGCACGTACGCGCCGATGACCTGGTGCGCCCACCACTGGTGGGCAATTTCATGCGCCGTCACGTAGTACGGGTAATCGATGTCCTTGGGATCCTTCGGATCGACCTTCGCAATGAAGCCGATGCTCTCGGAATACGGAATCGTGTTCGGAAACGCCTGCGCGAACGTGGCATAGCGCGGAAATTCCAGGATGCGCACCTGCCGGTGCTGGTAGGGACTGAACGCCTTCGTGAAGTAGTCGAGGGAATCCTTCACCCCCGCGATCATCGCATCCACGTTGTACTCGTGGCCGGGCTGGTAGTAGACCTCGATCGGCACGCGCTTCCCATCGCCCTCCCACACGCCCTTCTTCACTGCGTAGCGCGCCGACAGGAACGCGTAGAAATGCAGGATCGGCACATCCATCTTGTAATGGAAGTACCGCCGCCCGTTCTCCACCCATTCCTTCTGCAGGTATCCGGGGGCGAGCGCGATCTGGTCCTCGGCGGTGCTCACGACGGCTTCGAAGTCGATCCAATCGGCGTCGCCCGAGATGTAGTTGCGCTTGCGGTTTACCGGATCGTCGAGGTCCGCCATCAAATGCTCCTTGACGGCGAGGCCATGCTTCTTGCGCTCGGCGTCGCGGGTGAGCTCGACGCGATCCTGGTAGCCGAAGACCGGCAGCATGCCGCTATTCACGAACGTGCCGTTATCCACTACCACCGCATGAGCGCCGGAGTTGGTGAAGCCCGCGGGCGGGTATTCCACGTCGTAGGTGAAGGTCATCGTCTCGCCCGGAGCGAGCGGGCGCTCGAGCGTGTGGCGCAGCCAGCCGAGGTCGCGGCGCGACTCCGCGCTCTTCATCGGGATGCTCGCCTCGAGCTTGTGGATCTTCGCCTCCTCGAGGAGACCCACGTACAACTCCGCCACCGGTTGATCGCCCTTGTTCTTGAGGGTGTAGGTGCCCTTGAAGCGGATGCGGTGTTCGTACGGAAAGATGTCCACGTTCACGCGCGAGGCGATGACTTTGGGCTGTGGCTTCGCGTCGAGCCCCTTGTAGGCCTTCTCATACTGGGCTCGGAGGTCGTCGCGCGCGAACTCGCTGCGGTACGGGTTGAGCACATGGGTGTTGTAGAAGATCCACGCCCCGGTCGCGACGAAGGCGAGCAGTGCGCTGGCCGTTGTCGCCACGACAGGCAGGGTCCATCGCGCGCGCGCGATCCTGAGCCGCACCTTTGCGCTCGCGTCGGTGCCACGCACCCACGCAAGGCGCGCCGCCACCAGCAACAGCACGCTTCCCGCGGCCCAGTACAGCATGTGCCAGTACAACGGCCCCAGGAAGTGCCCGTACCCGTTCATGTCCGAGTAAGTGAAGCCCGGGACGCTGCCGAATCGATAGAGCCGCTGGTCGTAGCCGAGTCCCTGCATCACCGCGTCGGCCACGTAGAACAGGATCACGATGAAATGGCCGAGGTACTTGTGGTTCACCAACGAATGCACCGCGAGGGCGAGCGCTGCGATCATCCAGTACTCGGGCAGCTGCAGCACGAACAGCCGGAAGAAGTACTGGCCGAGCTCGAGCTTCGTGTAGCCGTTGAAGAGCTGGATCAGGATTCCGCAGACCATGACCACGACCTGCAAGAGCGCCTGCACGCCCATGAGGGTAAAGAGCTTGGCGAAGAACCCGAGCCAGGTGGGCTGCGGCAAGCTGTCGGCGATTTGTGCCATGCGCGCGTCGCGCTCGCGCCACACCAGCTCGCCCGCATAGAACGCGGTGATGATCAGCGCGAAGAGACCAAAGGTTCCGGCGGCGAAATCGATCACCTGATACGTCACCAGATACGTGTTGGTGCCGTACTCGCTGCCCACGACCTTGGCATTGCCGAGCACGAAGAGCGCGCCCGCGAGCACGATCACGCCGAAGTAGACGTTCTTCACGGTCTCGCGCACGTAGAGGCGCACGAGGCCGGGGAGCTGGCGCAGGTAGCTGCTGGGGGAGTGGTCGAGGGTGGCCGTGGGAAGTGGCGCGCTCCTCAGCCGGAGCGCTGCGGCTGGATCCCCGTCTTCACGGGGATGACGATCCTTCTTGCCCTTCCGCCCGGGCTGCAGGAATGCCAGCTTGAATCTTGCATACGCAAACGCGAAAATCAGGGCGCCCACCCCGAGCCACAGCGCCCGGTTCATCAGGATCTCGCCGGCAAGCGGGATCATCAGGGCGTTCTTCTCGGCCGGGCTCCAGTAACGGGTGACGAGGCTGAGCGCGGTCGTGCCGATCGGATCGATCAGGGCCGCGATCTCGCGTTTGTCGATGTCGCGAATCAGGCGGAGTGCCACGATGTAGCCGAACAGCGTCACCACGCCGGCGATGTACACCGGGAGCATGCGCCGCGTGAGCGCCGCGAGGCTGAAGAAGATCGCGCCCAGGAAAAGGATGTTGGGCAGCAGCATGATGAGATACGGCCACACGAAGGCCATGACCGACCAGGGCCCGATTCGTGTCGGATCCACGCCCGGCCAGTGCGTGCCGATGAGCACTCCGAGCGCGATGCCGGTGAAGATGAAGAGCAGCGTCAGCACGGCGCCGAAGAAGCGCCCCAGCAGGTACTGCCGCTTGCTGATGGGGCTCGTGAAGAAGAAATGGAACGACTGGTACTCGAAGTCCTGCTGTACCGCGCGCCCCATCATCGCCGCAATCACCACCACGCCGAGCAGGCCCAGCACGGTGATGGTCTGCGCGAGCGCGTAGGGCGAATTCACGAACACCTTGTCGCTGCTGAAGACGATGCTGGCGGACTGGAAAGCGCCCGCCGCGGCCGCCATCCACATCGCCGCCAGCGCCGTGAAGACGACGAAATAGACATAGGTCGACAAGCTGCGCAACCGGCTCTGGAACTCGAACCAGGCGATGGTCCTCATGCGTCGAGGTGCCCCGCGACCGTGCTGAAGTACACATCCTCGAGATCCGGCTCGACACCCTCGAAGCCGGGAAGCGGAGCTTCGGAATAGCCGCGGACCACGGTCGCGCCCGTTTGCAGGCGCGTGGAGATCACCGGCATCGACGCCTGGATGCTGGCGAGCTCCTCGCGTGCGACCACCTTGCGCCAGATCCGGCCGCGCAGGCGCGCGACTTGCAGGCGCGGCTCGCCGGTCAGCAACACGCGCCCCTTGCTGATCACCGCGAAGTTCGGGCAGAGGTCGGCCACATCGTCCACGATGTGCGTCGACAGGATCACGACCACGTCGCGCCCGATGTCGGCCAGCAGGTTATGGAAGCGCACGCGCTCCTCGGGATCGAGGCCGGCGGTGGGCTCGTCCACGATGATGAGCCGCGGATTGCCGATCAGCGCCTGGGCGATGCCGAAGCGCTGGCGCATGCCGCCCGAGAATCCACCCAGGCGCTGCTTGCGCACGCTGGCAAGGTTGGTGCGCTCGAGCAGCGCGTCGACCGTGGCCTTGCGCGCCTTCGAGTCCGTCACGCCCTTCAGCCGCGCGAAGTGGTCGAGCATCTCGGCGGCGGTGACCTTCGGATAGACGCCGAACTCCTGGGGCAGGTATCCCAGGATGCGGCGCACGCCGTCCTTGTCGCGCAGCACGTCCAACCCGTCGAAGGTCGCGGTACCGCTATCGGCCTCCTGCAGCGTCGCGAGCGTGCGCATGAGCGTGGACTTGCCGGCGCCGTTGGGCCCAAGCAGCCCGAACATTCCCGGGGCGATCGTGAGCGAGACGTTGTCCAGCGCCTGGACGCCGTTGGCGTAGCGCTTGGAGAGGTTCTGGATGGCGAGCTGCATGGGGCGTCCTGGGGATGGGTGCCGGAATGCGGCGAACGATAGCACCCTTGGACGCGCGGCGAGGAGCGGCCGGATTCAGCGCGTGGTCAGGCACCCCGGCGGGGAGTTCGTCACGTAAGAGACGCGTGCATCCGTGGCGATCCGGGGGATCGCATAGATCGCGTACGACGCGTAAGACGCGATGAAGTCGGTGACCGCGTCGCAGCGCTCCGCCACCAGGTCGCGGCTTGCGTCCACGTTCTCGTAGGCGCCCATCAGGCGCACGTATGCCTGCGGATCGAACTCCCCGGTGCTCTCGAGATAGACGAGCGTCACCTGCGAGAAGTCGGGCGTCGCATACAGCACCGGCAG
>JANNKG010000571.1:0-3803 GCA_031396185.1 Burkholderiales bacterium
ACCCCGCGCGTCACCTGGGTGCCTCGGGGGGCGCGTCGATCGCGGCTTTCAGGTAAACGACCATGGACAGGAGTGTGATGCCGGCTGCGATCCAGATCAACCACTTCCCCACCACCGCGGTGTGGAACAAGCCGAACAGCACGCCGTTGAAAAGGAGGAACGGGATCGCCACGAGTTGCCCGACCGTCTTGATCTTGCCGAAGACGTTCACCGCAACGCTTTTCGACTGGCCGATCTGCGCCATCCATTCGCGCAGTGCCGAGACGGTGATCTCGCGGCCGATGATGATGAGGGAGGCGAACGGATCGACAATCCCCTTCTCGGTGAGCACGATGAGGGCGGCCGCGACCATGAGCTTGTCGGCCACTGGATCGAGGAAGGCGCCGAACGATGTGATCTGGTTCCAACGCCGCGCGAGGTAGCCGTCGAGCCAGTCGGTCACCGCCGCGGCGATGAAGATCCACATCGAGATGATGTTGGCGGTGCGCTCCGCGATCCAGCTCTCGGGAACATAGAGAACCGCCACGAATAGCGGGATCGCCACGATGCGCAGCCACGTGAGGAAGAGCGGGAAGTTGAACCGGGCCGGCACTTAATGGAGTTCCTGGTAGATCCGCTCGGCCAGTGTACGGCTGATTCCTTCCACGCGTGAAAGATCGTCGACGCTCGCGGCCAGCACGCCCTGCAGCCCGCCGAAATGCTCGAGCAGCTTCTGGCGGCGGCGCGGGCCGACCGACGAGATCTCCTCGAGGCGGGAAGCGGTGCGTGCCTTGCCGCGGCGCGCACGGTGCCCGGTAATGGCGAAGCGGTGCGCCTCGTCCCGCACCTGCTGGATCAAGTGCAGCGCCGGATGGTCGGGCGCAAGCCTGCGCGGCTCGTCCTCGCCCACTATGAAGAGCTGCTCCATCCCCGGTTTGCGCTCCACGCCTTTGGCCACGCCGATCATCCTTGGGGTGTGGAGCCCCAAGTCGGTCATGACGCCGAGCGCGGCATTGAGCTGCCCGAGGCCGCCGTCGATCAGGATCAGGTCCGGTGTCCTGCCCTCCCCGGCGGCGAGCTTGCGGTAGCGCTTGTCGAGTGCGAAGCGCATCGCGCCGTAGTCGTCGCCGGGCTCGACACCGGTCACGTTGTAACGGCGGTACTCGGAATTATGCATCGCGCCCTTGTCGTACACCACGCACGATGCGATCGGCGCCTCGCCCATCGTGTGGCTGATGTCGAAGCATTCGATGCGCCCGATCGGAGTCTCGCTCCCCAGGAACTCCTGCAGCGCAACCACGCGCACCTCCTGCGTCGCCTGTGCCGAGAGCCGCTGGCCGATCGCAAGCGAGGCGTTGCGCCGGGCCATCTCCAGCCAGGTACGCGACTCGCCCACCGGCCGCGAGACCACCTTGACCGGCCGCCCGGCGAGGCCCGCGAGCATCGCTTCCATCTCCGGGGGCGTTTCGAGCTGGTCGGCGATCAGGCGGCCAGGGATCGGCTGCGCCGCGTAGTGCTGGGTAAGGAACGCCTCCAGCACCGTGGCAGCATCGCTCCCGGCGGCGTTCTGCGGAAAAAAGCTGCGGTCGCCGAGGTGGCGCCCGCCGCGTACCATGGCGAGGGTCACGCACCACACGTTGTCGCGCTCGACCACCACCACCATGTCGGTGTCGCCCCCGCCGGTCGACTCCGCCGCTTGCCCCGAAAGGATCCGCTGCAGGATGCGGATCTGGTCGCGGTGCAGCGCGGCCTCCTCGTACTGCAACGCTTCCGCGGCCGCGTTCATCCGGGTGGTGAGGTCGGCGACGACGTCGTTCTCCTTCCCCTCAAGGAATTGCGCGGCGTGGTCCACGTCATTGTTGTAGTCGACCGCCCCGATTCGTCCCACGCACGGCGCCGTGCAGCGCCCGATCTGGTGCAGCAGGCACGGGCGCGAGCGGTGGCTGAACACCGTGTCGTCGCAGGTGCGCAGCCGGAATACTCGCTGCAGGTGCCCGATGGTCTCGCGCACCGACCACGCGCTCGGGAACGGGCCAAAGTAGCGGTTGCCCTTGGTATGCGTGCCACGGTAGAAGCGGATCTGCGGGTACTCGTGGCCGGTGATGAGGATGTAGCCGTAGCTCTTGTCGTCGCGGAAGAGGACGTTGTAGCGGGGAGCGAGGCTCTTGATGAGGTTGTTCTCGACCAGCAGCGCCTCGGCCTCGGTGCGCGTGACGGTGGTCTCGGCGCCGGCGATCTGCGACACCATCATCGCGGTGCGGGGACTGGCGAGGTTTCTCTGGAAATACGACGACACGCGTTTTTTCAGGTCGCCGGCCTTGCCGACGTAGATCACCTCGCCCGCGGCGTTCTTGAAGCGATAGACGCCGGGCAGGCCGGGAAGCCCCGCGACGAAAGCGGCGCTGTCGAATCCGTTGGACATGCGCAATCCTATCAATTACCCTCGGCTGGCAACCCGCTAGCCGTCCCATGAGGGCATCTTCGGGTGGGACAACAACTATTAGAAGATCCACCGCTGCCATTCCGAAGAGGGGTAACTCCTTGCCCGAATCCGCCATAGCGCGTCCGCGTCACGCGCCACTCGCCCTCCTTGCGCTGACTTTGGGGCTCGCCCCGCCGATCGTGACCGCGGCTCCCGCCGACGACGTGAAGGCCCTCTTCGAGCGCGGCGAATCACGCCAGGCCTTCGAACTCGGCCGCAAGACCCCCGAGGCGCTCGGCCAGCCGCTCTTCGACTACTACTACGGCATGGCGGCGATCGATGCGGGCCGGGTCGGCGACGGCGTGCTGGCGCTCGAGCGTTATCTCCTCAACAATCCGGGAAGCGTGAGCGCGCGCCTCGAGCTGGGGCGCGGCTACTTTCTCATGGGCGACCATCCGCGGGCCCGCGAGATGTTCGAGGAAGTACGCAAGCTTTCTCCCCCGCCCGAGGCGGAGCGCCGCATCGAGGGCTTCCTCGCGGCGATTCGCGAGAAGGAGTCGGGCTACAAGGTTCGGGCGTCGGGATTCGTCGAGCTGGGAGCCGGACACGATTCGAACGTGAACGGCGGCATCTCGCAGGAATCGATCGATATCCCGCTCTTCGGCCCGGTGCTCGTCGACGCTTCCGGCCGGGAGACCGCGGATCGCTTCTGGAGCATCGCCGCAGGCGGCCAGCTGAACGTGCCGGTTGCCCCGGGGGTTGCGGTGTTTGGCGGCATCGGCCTGGAGCACCGCGCCCATCGGGAAGCGGAGTTCTTCGACCAGCGCAGCGTCGGCGGCGCGGCGGGAGTCGCGGTGAAGCGCGGCGAGAACCAGTTCCGCACATCGGTATCGGCGAACGCCCTCGATGTGGACGGCGAGCGCTATCGGAGCGTGAAGGCGGGCACCATCGAGTGGAGTCGCAACCTGGGGGCGCGCACCGGATTCGGCCTCTTCGCGCAAGCAGCCGACGTCGCCTACAAGGGCGACAACCGGGTACGCGACGCCCGCCTCTACGCGGGTGGCGCCCTATGGCGTCATAGCATTGATGGCCCGGGGCAACCTTTTATCTCCGCGGTTCTCACCGCCGGCCACGAACGCAACGACCAGGACCGCGACGACCTCGCGCGCAACCTCGTGGGCGTGCGACTCGGCGCCGGCTTCACCATGAGCTCGAAATGGAATGCCGCGCTCGCCGCCGGCTGGCAGGAGAGCCGTTACCAGGACACCGATGTCTTTTTCGGCACGCGCCGCAAGGACCGCAGCCTTTCTTTCGAGGCCAGCCTTGGCTATCTGCTCACTCCGAGTCTCGGCATGCGGCTTGAGCTCGCGTACGCCGACAACAGCTCGAACATCGAGCTGTT
>JANNKG010000584.1:0-18760 GCA_031396185.1 Burkholderiales bacterium
GTGGCTCCCTCTACGTGGTGTGGCAGGACGCGCGCTTCGGCGGCGTGCGCGATGCGATCGCCTTCTCGCGATCCGACGATGGCGGGCTTACCTGGTCGCAGCCCACGAGGGTCAACCCCAATATCACCGTGGCCGCCTTTACCCCGCAGGTGCACGTGCGCGCCGACGGCACCATCGGCGTCACCTATTACGACTTGCGCTCCGACACGCCCGAACCCGCGACGCTGCTCACCGACTACTGGCTGGCCCGCTCCGTCGATGGCGTGAGCTGGACCGAGACGCGCGTGGCCGGACCGTTCGACCTCGCCACCGCCCCCCAGGCGGGCGGCGCCTATTTCCTCGGCGACTACATGGGACTTGTGAGCAGCGGGACCACGTTCCTGCCGTTCTATACGCGCACCACCGGAGCGCTGGACAACCGTACCGACGTCTTCATCGCGCGCATCGCGGCGGGCACCGCCGAATTCACGCACTCGCCCGACGATTCGAAGCGCGCAGCCGCGCCCGACCCACGGCTCGTTTCCGACAACCTCAGAACATCCGTTTCTCGCCGGCTGAAGTCGACAACACCCTGACCGGGGCCCTGCGGGTGGCGTAGGTCGCGTCCTGGGAGCGCGATGCGATAATGGGCCCATGAATTCGCCCGACAACCTGGTCGAGGTCCGCAATCTGCACTTCGGGTACGGCAAGCGGCCGATCCTGCGCGGAGTGGACCTGGATATCCCTCGCGGCAAGGTGATCGCGATCCTCGGCATCAGCGGCTCGGGCAAGACCACGCTGCTGCAGCTGATGGGCGGGCTGCTCGCCCCGCAACGCGGCAGCATCAAGGTTTGCGGCTGGGATGTACAAGAGCTCAAGCCCGACGAGCTCTACACCTTGCGCCGGCAGATGGGCGTGATGTTCCAGAAGAACGGGCTCTTCACCGACCTCTCGGTGTTCGACAACGTGGCCTTCCCGATCCGCGAGCACACCCGCTTGCCGGAAGCCCTGATCCACGACCTGGTGCTGATGAAACTGCACGCGGTGGGCCTGCGCGGCGCCCAGGGCCTGATGCCCGCGGAGCTCTCCGGCGGCATGGCGCGCCGGGTCGCCCTCGCCCGCGCGATCGCCCTCGACCCTCCGCTCATCATCTACGACGAACCGTTCGCCGGGCTCGACCCGATCACGCTCAACGTGGTCTGCGATTTGATTCGCACGCTCAATGACGCGCTCGGGGCCACGTCGGTGGTGGTGACCTACGACGTTCGCGAGGCGGTGCGGCTCGCCGACTACCTGTACATCCTCGGCGAAGGCAAGATCGTCGGGCGCGGGCCGACCGAGGAGATGATGCAATCCACCGACCCCTTCGTGCACCAGTTCCTGCACGCCGAACCCGATGGGCCGGTGCGCTTCCACTATCCGGGGCCGTCGATCGCGCGGGACCTGGAGTTCACCGCGCCCACTACGGCCGCGTAACGCGGCCTCGGGTGGATAATTCCCTGCCGATGGACAAGCCCTCCAGCGCCAAGCCGGCGACCGCCTTCCCGGACGCATTCCCGACCCCGGATGCGTTCCTCGGCGCGTTCACCCGATCCGTGGGCGGCCTGATCTCCTACGTCGATTCTTCGGGGAGCCTTCGTTACATCTCGAATGCCCTCGCCGAGTGGATCGGCGCCAAACCGGAACAGTTGCTCGGCAAGTCGCTGGTCGAGATCTATGGCCGGAAAACCTATGATCAATTCGGGCATTGGATCGACCGGGCCCTCGCCGGCGAGGATGTCCACTACGAGCGCCAGGCGACGCGCGGCGACGGCTCGTCTTGCTGGATCTCGGTCAACCTGCGCCCGCATCGCGACGCCGCGGGAAAGGTAGTGGGCTACTTTTCCTGTGCGCTCGAAGTCAACGAGCTGAAGCGCACTCATGACGCCCTGGGCCGGACGATGCAGGAGCTCGCCACCCACATGGAGAACACTCCTCTGGCCATGGTCGAATGGTCTGCCGGGCTGCAAGTGAAGCGCTGGTCGCCGCAGGCCGAGGCGATCTTCGGCTGGAAGGCGGAAGAACTGCTTGGCAAGAAACCCAGCGAATTCGGCTTGGTGCATCCCGAGTCCCTGGAGACAGTGCGCTCGCTGACGCGCGAGCTCACCGAGGGCCGCGAGCGACGCAATCGCATGCTCGCCCGCAACGTGACCAAGGACGGGCGCACCATCTGGTGCCAGTGGTACAACTCCGCGTTCTTCGAGGAAAGCGGCAAGCTTGCCTCGATCCTGTCGCTCGCGGAGGACGTGACCGCGCGCGTCGACGCCGATGAACAGCTTCGGCAGGCAGCGGTGCTCGACGCGCTCACCGGCCTGCCCAACCGCAACTCGCTCGCGGCACGCCTCGAGCACGCCATCATGCGTGTGAACCGCAGCGGCGATCGCCTGGCGCTGCTGTTCATCGACCTCGACCGCTTCAAGAAGGTGAACGACACGCTCGGCCACGCCGCCGGCGACGAGGTCCTGCGCCAGGCCGCCGGGCGCATCCGCGCCTGCGTGCGCGAGGTGGATACGGTCGCGCGCCTGGGGGGAGACGAATTCGTAGTGCTGCTCGAGACCGACGTGCGGCCCGACACGCCGGGCATCATCGGTGAGCGCATCCGGGCGGCGTTCGGCACGCCGTTCGAATACAAGGGTGCCGAGGTGAACTGCGGCGCGAGCGTGGGCGTGAGCCTCTACCCTGACCATGCGCGCGATCCCGCGTCGCTGCTCGAATCGGCCGACGAGGCCATGTACCGGGTCAAGAATTCTGTCTGAGCCATTCCCAAACGGCTGGGGGCATTACCTCGCGGGCGGCCTGCGCCTGGGGTTCCTCGCCTGCTGCCTCGCGGCGGCTGCGCCCGTCCATGCCTACTGCGTGCACAACCAGCTGGGCGATCGCGACATCCGGGTCGAGCAGGAGATGGCCGTCGAGAAGCTGCGCGAGGGCCGGGGATTCCGGCACACGCTCAAGCCCGGGCAGCGCCAGTGCTGCTTCAACCTCGACTGCAATCCGGGCGGCCGGCCCGAGTCCGTCGTGACGCTGAGCGTGCATATCCTGGGCGAGCCTGCGTACCACTGCGGCGCGCCCGAGGGATCCGACACCATCAAGGTCTCGGGCAAGGGCACCGTCCGCATCGTGCCCAATCCGCGCCCGAAGAGCGTCTTCCCGTACGCCATTCGCATTCGCTCCAACGATCGCGAGGTGTTCGGGCCCAAGGGCCTGCAATGCCTCGAATCGAAACCGAAAGGAAAGCGATGAAACCGCTCCTTGCACTCGCCGCCGCAATGCTCGCGCTCGCGGCACACGCGCAGTCCGACTACCCCACCCGCTCGGTCACGATGGTCGTGCCGTTTCCGCCGGGCGGCGTGGCCGACATCACCGCTCGTCCCGTGGCCGAGGCCATGGGACGATTCCTGCAGCATCCGATGGTGGTCGAGAACAAGGCTGGCGCCGGGGGCGGCGTGGGCATGCAGTACGTCGCGCGGGCCAAGGCCGATGGCTACACCGTGCTGCTCGCCCTCTCCTCGATCTCGATCATCCCGGAAGCCGACAAGGTGTTGGGTCGCGATCCGATGTTCCAGCTGAACCAGCTCGTGCCGATCGCGCGCTTCACCGCCGATCCCACGGTGCTTGCGGTGCGCGCCGACGGCCCCTACAAGAGCGTGCGCGAACTGGTGGAGGCCGCGCGCAAGGCCCCGGGCACCATTCCGTACGGATCGTCGGGCAATTACGGCACGATGCACGTGCCGATGGAGATGCTCTCGAGCGTGGCAGGCGCAAAGATGCTGCACGTTCCTTTTACCGGCGCGGGCCCTGCCGTGGTGGCGTTGCTTGGCGGACAGGTCGAGGCGCTCTCCACCGGGCCGTCCACCGTCATGGGCCACATGAAGGGCGGCAAGGTGCGCGTGCTTGCTACGTGGGGCGACGCCCGGCACCCGGCGCTGCCCGACGTGCCGACGCTGAAGGAGCTCGGATTCGACGCGCAGTTCTCCCAGTGGACCGGACTCTTCGTGCCGGCGGGCACGCCCGAGCCGGTCATCGCAAGGCTGCGCGAAGCCGCGCGCTTCGCGATCGACGACGCCAACTTCAAGGCGTCGCTCGCCAGGGTGGAGACCCCGGTGCAATACCTCGACCAGCCGCAGTTCCGCGCTTTCTGGGATGCCGACGCGAAGAAGCTCGCCGAGGTCGTGAAGAAGATCGGCAAGGTGGAATGATGGCTCCATTGCTCTTCGTGGCCGCCGCGCTTCTTCTCGCTGCAGCCCCCGCGCTCGCGTTCGCCAAGGAGCCGCCTCCCAACAAGGCGCTGCACGCGCTGTTCGACCGCGAGTTCAAGAATGGCCTCGAGGAATTTCCCGAGCAGGCGACCTTCCTCGGCATCGACGGCTACGCCCACCGGCTCGCGGATCTCTCGCCGGCGGCGGTCGCGCGGCGCAAGGCTCGCGTGGGCAAGGTGATCGCCGAGCTCGAGCGCTTCGACGCGAGCAAGCTTTCCACGCAGGACCGGATTTCGCGCGACGTGATGCTCGTCGACCTTCGCGTCGCCCGCGACGAAATCGCGCTCTACGGCGACCTGCCGTTCGGAAACGTGGAAGGCTGGATGCCGGTCTCGCCGATGCACGGGCCGCAGCAGGGGCTGTCGGGGCTCACGAAGGCGACCGCCTTCCGGCGAACGAGCGACTACGAGAATTACGTGAAGCGCCTCGAGGCGGCCCCCAGGGCGCTCGAGCAGCAGATCGCGGCGATGCGCGCCGGAATGAAGAGCGGATGGGTGCCTCCGCAAGCCGCCCTCCAGCGCGTGCCGGGGATGTTCGACGAATTCGCCGGCAAGGATCCCACCGCCACGCCGCTGTGGCAGCCGTTCACCAAGTTTCCCGCCGAGATGCGCGCCGAGGAGCAGCAGCGCTGGGCCGAGGCCGGACGGCGAGTGCTCCAGGAGAAGGTGCATCCGGCATTCGCGGCGTATCGCCACTTCCTTGCAACGGAGTACCTTCCCGCGGCGAGCAAGAGCCTGGCCGCATCGTCGCTGCCCGCCGGTCGTGCCTATTACGCGCTGCGCGTGCGCGAGGCGACCACCACCACGCTCACCCCCGAGGAGATCCATGCCATCGGGCTGAAGGAGGTGGCGCGCATCAAGGCGGAGATGGACGCCG
Organism: Burkholderiales bacterium; assembly: GCA_031396185.1. Classification (GTDB taxonomy): domain Bacteria; phylum Pseudomonadota; class Gammaproteobacteria; order Burkholderiales; family Usitatibacteraceae; genus Usitatibacter. The sequence continues at coordinate 5,151 of JANNKG010000584.1, forward strand.
TCGTCGCGCGTACCGGGTTCAAGGGCACGTTCCCGGAATTCCTGAACTTCATCAACACCGATCCGCGGTTCTTCTTCAAAACGCCCGAGGAGCGGCTTGTGGCCTACCGCGACATCGCCAAGCGCGCCGACGCCGAGCTGCCGCCGCTCTTCGCGACCCTCCCGCGCACGCCCTACGGCATCCGCGCGATGGACTCGTACGAGGGCGACAACGCTGACTCCTATTCCCAGGGAGCGCTGGATGGCAGCCGCGCCGGCTACTTCGACGCGAACGTGAACAACCTGCAGAACCGCCCGTCGCACGAGATGGAGGCCACGCTGCTGCACGAGGCGGTGCCCGGCCACCACCTGCAGAGCGCGCGCGCGCTCGAGCTTGGCGAACTGCCGCTCTTCCGTCGCGCGGGCGGCTACATTGCCTACCAGGAGGGCTGGGCGCTCTACGCCGAAAGCCTCGGTTACGAGATGGGCTTCTACAAGGATCCGTACAACCATTTCGGGGCGCTGTCGGCGGAGATGCTGCGCGCCTGCCGGCTGGTGATCGACACCGGACTGCATTCGAAGGGATGGGGGCGCGAGCAGTCGATCCGCTACCTGGCGGACAACTCCGGCGTGAAGGAGGCGTTCGCGATCGCCGAAGTGGATCGCTACATCGTCTGGCCGGGGCAGGCCCTCGGCTACAAGATCGGCGAGCTCAAGATCAAGGCACTGCGGGCCCGGGCGCGCGCCGCCCTGGGCGAGCGTTTCGACGTGCGTCACTTCCACAACGCCCTCCTCGACGACGGTCCGCTGCCCTTGACCGTGCTCGAGTCCCGCATCGACGAATGGATCTCTTCCCGGAAAGGCAAGCCATGAACCGCAGGATCATCGCAGCATTGGGGGTACTCGCCGCCGCGAGCGTGGCCCATGCGCAGCAGGACTTCACCAAGGTCGAGATCACCACGACCAAGCTGGCCGAGACCACCTACATGATGGCCGGCGCGGGCGGAAACATGGGCCTGTCGATCGGCGAGGACGCGGTGTTCCTGATCGACGACCAGTTCGCTCCCCTCACGCCGAAGATCGTGGCGGCGATCGCCAGGATCACCTCGAAGCCGGTGCGCTTCGTCATCAACACCCATTGGCATTTCGACCATACCGGCGGCAACGAGAACCTGGGCCAGGCTGGGGCGATCATCGTGGCCCACGACAACGTGCGCAAGCGGATGAATTCCGACCAGTTCATCGAGTTCATGCAGATGAAGATCCCGCCCTCGCCCAAGGCGTCACTCCCGGTCGTGACCTTTCCCGGCACGATCACCTTCCACCTCAACGGGGATGAGATGCGCGTGTTCCACGTGCCGCGCGCCCACACGGATGGCGACTCGATCGTCCACTTCGTGAAGAGCGACGTGATCCACATGGGAGACGTCTATTTCAACAACCTCTATCCGTTCATCGACACCTCCAGCGGCGGAACTCCCGAGGGCGTGATCGCGGCGTGCGACCAGGTGCTCGCAATCGCCTCGGACAAGACGCGGATCATTCCCGGCCACGGGCCGCTCGCGACCAGGGCCGAGCTCAAGGCCTATCGCGACATGCTCGCGACGGTCACGGCGCGCATCCGCAGGATGATCGGCGAGGGCAGGACGGTCGAGGAAATCTCCGCCGCGAAGGTCTCGGGGGAGTTCGACGAGAAGTGGGGCAAGGGTTTCATCCCGCCGGCCAAGTTCGCCCAGATGATCGCGATGGGCATCCTCAAGAACCGCTGAAGAAACAACGCTCCGAATGTGAACGGCGTCACGGCGGCTCTGATTGGTGTGAAGTGCTTCATTGCTGGCCGGTTCCCGCGGGCATAATGTCGCGGCATGGTCGACCTTCGATCGCTCCTTTTGATGATGGCCCTGGCGGACCTGGTTCTCGCCGTGGCCCTCTGGGTGAGCGCCAGCCGCAGCAAGGACGGCCTCTCGCAGTGGTCCTGCGCATTGCTGGTCCGGGCGCTTGCTTTCGGACTGCTTGGCGGCGCCACGACGCCCCAAACCGGTGCGCTGGCGGTAGGGTTGGGACTTCTCGCGCTCTCCATCACCCTGCACGGCGCTGCCCTGGTCGCCTTCGCCCGCCGGCAACTTCCCACGTGGGTCCACACGGCGGTCATCGCAGCCGTGGCGCTCCCGATTCAGCTCCTCGCCAACGATCCCGCAGGTGCGGCGCTCTTCGGCGGCGTGGTGCTCGGACTGCTCCTGCTGGGCGCTGCGGTCATCGCATGGCAGCTCGAGGGGCCCGCCGGCTCGCGCTCGCGTGCCATGCTGGTGGCAAGCTTTACGGTGGCCGGCTCGGTCCTGGTGGTGCGCGGAATCGGAGCTGCGTTCGTGGCCGACCCGCTGGCTTCGTTGTTGCACCCTTCAGGAGTCGCGGCCGGCCTGGCGATGGCGGCATTCGCCGCGGGGATCGCCAGCACCCTCGCGTTCCTGCTGCTGCACAAGGAGCGCGCGGAAGGCGAGGCGCTGCGGCTTGCCACCATGGACCCGCTCACCGGCACCTACAACCGCAGCACTTTCCACGAGATCGCCGAGCGCGAGATGGCGCGCGCGCGCCGCGGCGGCCAGCCGCTGTCCCTGGTGATGCTCGACATCGATCATTTCCGCGTCATCAACGACAAGCACGGCAACCGCGTGGGCGACGAGGTCCTGCAGAAGTTCGCCGACGTCATGCGCTCGGCGCTGCGCAAGGAAGACATGGTGGTGCGCTACGGCGGCGAGGAGTTCGTGGTGTTGCTCCCGGAAGTGCCGGGCCCGGGCGCGGTCGTGGTCGCGGGGCGCATTCGCCGCGCGGTCGCGGGCACCGAAATCGAAGTGGGAGAAGTGAGTTTCCCGCTGACGGTGAGCCTCGGCGTCGCCGCGCGCCTGGACGAGGGCCCCGAGAGCATCGACGAGCTGCTCGAGCGGGCGGCCTCCGCGATGCAGCTCGCCAAGGACCGGGGCCGCAACCGCGTGGTCGCGCTTTCGCTGGGCCGCTCCATCGCGGCCTGATGCACCTCCTCTATTTCGCCGATCCCCTCTGCTCCTGGTGCTACGGCTTCGGGCCCGAGCTGGAAAAGCTCCTCGCCCGCGATCCCGCGATGCGGGTCGACCTGGTGATGGGCGGCTTGCGGCCCTTCACGCGGGAAACCATGAGCTCCGCATTCAAGGACATGTTGCGCACACATTGGGCGCATGTCACCCAGTCGAGCGGACTGCCATTCAATGCCGCGGTGCTCGACCGCGAAGGCTTCGTCTATGACACCGAGCCACCGTGCCGTGCGGTGGTCACCGCCCGCAACCTCGATGCGGCGAAGGCCCTCTCGATGATGAAAGCGGTCCAGGCCGCGTTCTACCGCGATGCCCTGGATGTGACCCGCACCGAGGTCCTCGCCGACATCGCGGGCGAGAGCGGCTACGATCGCCAGGCATTCGGCGCGATGCTGGAATCCCCGGCGATGCGAGACGAGACGAAGGGGGATTTCGCCAGCGCGCAGTCCCTCGGCGTAAGCGGGTTCCCGACGCTGGCCGCGACTTACGGCTCGCAGATCTACCTTGTAACCTCGGGCTTCGCCACCGACGAGGTGCTTTCCTCCCGACTGCAAGAGATCGACCGCCTCGCCGCCACCAAGCAATAAAAGGGTCAGACACCTTTATTCGCTTTTTCCTGCACGCGCTTGTCGAAGCGCTCGAGGTTCACCACGACCCGCTCGTGGGTGCCCTCGCCAATCAGCTCGCGTTCGTCCTCGGCGCGCACGCGCAAGTAGATGGTGCGGCCGTCAACGCGCACGACCTCCGCGGTTGCGCGAACGCGCATCCCCACGGGGGTGGCGGCAACGTGGGTCACGTCGAGGTGGGTGCCAAGGCTCTGGTGATTCTCGGGCAGCGACTGCTCCACCGCAGCGAGCGCCGCCGCCTCGAAGAGGTTGATCATCACCGGGGTCGCGAGCACGCGGATCCGGCCGCTGCCAATCCGCGGGGCGGTGTGCTGCTCGCCCACGACCAGTTCGGCGGTGCCGGTAAGTCCCGGCGGCAAATCGAGGACGAGGGACAATGGCGGGGGGCGGACCAGGAGGGAGTCGAGCCCCATTATTCCTCAAAGTTGCCTCCGCCCTAAGGCGCCTTATAGGCTCGCTCCTACGCGGTGAATAGGCGGCGATAACCCGCCACATCCGCGCGTGCGGCGAGATGAGGCCGCCGATTGAACTTCGATTTCCGTGGTGCATCGTATCGAGGAGATACGAGCATTCCATGATCGACACCACACTTTCGACGTTTGACCGCGACGTGATCGAAGCCTCGATGGAAGTCCCCGTGCTGGTGGACTTCTGGGCGCCGTGGTGCGGCCCCTGCAGGTCGCTGGGTCCGATGCTCGAGCGCCTCGAGCGCGAGTACGGCGGGCGCTTCCGCCTGGTCAATGTGAATTCGGACGCCAACCCCGAGCTGGTTGAATCCTTCCACCTGAAGTCCTTGCCGTACGCCGTGGTATTCGTCGACGGCAACGCGGTTGCGCAGTTCGTGGGCGCGCACCCCGAGCCGTACGTGCGAGCGTTCCTCGACCGCCTCATCCCCAATCCCGCGGAGCTCGAGCATCGCAGCGCGCGTGAAGCACTCTCGCGGGGCCAGACCGGCATTGCAGAGGAAGCCCTCAGGAATGCGATCGCGCTCGACCCGTCAAGCGACGGCGCCCGATTGGACATCGCGGCGATGCTGCTCGCGCGAGGCGACCTCGGCGGCGCCCGTTCGCATTTCTCGATGCTTTCCGGGCGCGCGCGCGGCCAATCGCACTATGCCGTGGTGCGCTCCGGGCTGGAGGCTGCCGAGATCGCCGCGACGCTGCCACCCCCTGAGCAGCTGGAGGAGCGGATCAGGACAAACGCCGCCGACCTGCAAGCTCACCTGGATCTCGCCGACATTTACCTTGCCCGTCGCCAATACTCGGCTGCGCTCCACCATCTTCTGGAAATCGTGCGCCGCGACCGCACCTTCGGGGAAGACGTGGGGCGACTGCGAATGCTCGAGGTCTTCGACATGGCCGCTGATCATCCGCAACTCGTGGCCGACTACCGCAGCCGTCTTTCGCAGGTGCTTTTTTAAGGCTCCGTACCCGACGCAGGCTGTTCGGCGATGGTTCCATCGGCCGGGGCGTCTTTAACTCCTTTGGGGGCGCAGGGGAGCAGCCGGCGTCGAAGGGCGGAACACCTGTTTTTCGGACACCATGCAACCCATGGTGATCCTTCCTACCGCCGATCCCGACCGAACCTCCGGGGGGCTCGCGCTGGCGCGCGACATCTTCCTCGGCGGCAACGATCTCCCCGCCCGCTGGCAAGGCAGGGACTGCTTCACCATCGTCGAGACGGGATTCGGCCCCGGGATCAACTTCCTGGCGGCGTGGGATGCATGGCGCGCCGATCAGCGCAGGCCGGGCAGGCTCCATTTTGTGAGCACCGACGCACGGCCATTCGCCCGCGACGACCTCGCCGCCGCACTCTCCCCGATCGACGAGCTGACGGTTCTGTCGCGTGCCCTCATGGCGATCTGGCCACCTCCGCTGAGGGGATTCCACCGCCTGCATTTCGACGCTGGAAACGTGATGCTCACTCTGTTGTTCGGGGATGCGCGTGCGCTTCTTCCGCAGCTGGTGGCGCGGGCCGATGCATTTTTCCTGGATGGCCTTGCGCCCGCCCGTGGCCCTGACCTGTGGTCACCCGAAGTGGTGCGCGAGATCGCGCGCCTGGCCGCTCCCGCGGCGACACTGGCCACACCCACCGTGGCGGGCGGGGTTCGCTCAGCGCTCGCCGGGGCGGGTTTCACGGTGGACAAATGTGCAGGGCTCGGCACCCAACGCGAAATGCTGACCGGACGCCGCGAGGATGGCGCGACGCCCCCCGGCTCGCAGCGCCGCGCGGTTGTCATTGGGGCGGGACTTGCAGGCACCCTCGCCGCCGAGCGCCTCGCCTCCCGGAATTGGGAGGTGGATCTGATCGACGCGCGCACCACCCGAAGTGTCGCCGCCGTGGGCCTGGTACGTCCCATCGCCAACCTTCGCGATGCCGTCAACGCGCAAGTCTCTCGCAGCGCTTTCCTTTACGCATCGCAGCACTACCGGGCGCTGCAGCACGACGGCTTCCACCTGCAATACGAGCGCCCCGGGGTGCTGCAGCTTGCCGCGGACCACGACGAGGCCGAACGGTTCGAGGCGATCGCGCGCTCCCACGGCTATCCCGCCGAGTTCCTCGAGTACGTGGACGCCGCACGGGCGCACGACATCGCGGGGTGTGCCGTGCGCGGTCCCGGCTGGTGGTTTCCCGGCGGCTCGCTGGTATCGCTCGAAAGCCTCGCCGTGGCGAGCCTCTCCCGGGCCGGCCCCCGGGTGCGACGTTTTCCCGGACGGGCGGTCGAGCGGCTCGAGCGGGAAGGCGCCGAGTGGCGCGCGCTCGACGCCGACGGGCGAGTCATCGCGGAAGCACGCACCTTCGTGGTGGCCAATGCGTTCGACGCCCGGCGACTGCTGCCGCTGGCGCGGCTCACGCTGAGCGCCGTGCGTGGCCAGGTGACCTACCTGCCATCGGATCCGCGCCGCAAGCTCGACACGATCGTGAGCGGCAGCGGCTACGTCGCCCCCCTCCTCGATGGAGGATTTTGCGTGGGTGCAAGTTACCAGCACGACGACGCCGACACCTCAGTGCGCGCGACCGACCACCGCGAGAACCTCGAGCGCGCCGAAACGATGCTGCCGGGTTTCACGACGGGCGTGGACGCCGATGCGCTCCTCGGCTGGACGGGGTTTCGCACCACCGTGCCCGATCGGATGCCGATCTTTGGCGCCACCGCGATCGAAGGCCTGCACGTGGCCACGGGCCTGGGCTCGCGCGGTCTGCTCTGGGCGCCGCTGGGCGCTGAGCTCCTCGCATCGCAACTCTCGGGCGAGCCGCTGCCGATCGCACGCGACCACGCGGGCGCCATATCCCCGCAGCGCTTCCTCTCCTGAGGCCTACCGCCATGCGACCCGATCTCGCCTCCCTCGCGCTCTTCATCCGCATCGCCGAGTTGAAGAGCATCACCAAGGCCGCGGCAGCGAGCCACATCGCCCTCGCCGCCGCGAGCCGGCGCGTGACCCAGCTGGAGGACCAGCTGGGCGTGCAGCTCCTGCTTCGAAACGCCCGCGGCGTCTCCCTTACGCCCGCGGGCAACGCGCTTCTCTTCCACGCCCGCCAGATGATGGGCAAGGTGGACGAAATGCGCGCCGAGATCGCCGACTATTCCAAGGGCGCGAAGGGCATGGTGCGCATCCAGGCAAATGCGTCGGCCCTCGCGCAGTACCTGCCGGAGGACCTGGCCACCTTCGCGGCCGCGCACCCGGCGATCAAGGTGACGATGGTCGAGGAGCGCAGCGGGGCGATCGTCGACGCGGTGCGCAGCGGCTCCGCCGACGTCGGCATCGTGATGGAGGGCGCGGAGGCCCCCGGACTCGAGTTATACGAATACCGGACCGACACGCTTTGCGCGGTCGTGCCGAGGAAGCACCCAGTTCGGGCGCGCGCCCTCCCCTTCGCCAAACTGCTGGACCACGACTTCGTAGGCCTCGAAAGCAACACCGTGATCTCGCAGATCCTCATCACGCAAGCGGGCCTGGCGGGCAAGCCCCAGCGGCTGCGCGTGCAGGTCAAGAGCTTCGACGTGGTCGCCCGGATGATCCAGGCAGGGCTGGGTATCGGGGTCCTGCCGGAAGCCGCGGCCAAGGCGTTTTCCAAGCCGATGGGGCTACGGCTCGTGGCATTGACCGACCCGTGGGCGCGGCGGCGGATGTTTGTCTGCGTACGCCAGTACGCTTCGCTGGCGGCGCCCGCGCGCCAGCTGGTCGACCACCTGGTGCCCTCGCGGGCCGGTTAGCTCTCCTCCTTCTCAACAAACCGGTTGGCAGCAGCGGCCCTCCCCGAGGCGGTTCCTCTCGACCCGGCGGATTTTCCCGGCGTGAACGAGCGGGAATGCGGCCCCGGAAGCTGGGCCGCTAAATGGGGGTTTCTTCTTCCTTCTCCGCAGCGGGATCCCGCCTCTCGAGAGGAACCGCCTCGGGGATGTCCTTGTCGTTTACCGGGATGTTGATCCGGTAGCGGGCAACGACCGCTGCGATCGGCGCCGAACGAGGTCTCGCAGCAAGGGGGAAAAAAGAAAAAGCAAAGTCCCTCCACAGAGCCTCTCATCGAATCCTTGGGGTCCTCGTCGAGAGGGCCGGTCCCTCCCCTGAAGAAGATCGGAGAAGCTCAAGGAGTTGGCGAGGTGGTGTCCCTCGAGCCCGCGCTCCCGGTCAATGAGTAGGAGTAGGCCCGGGTCGACGAGGACCCCGGATTCGATGAGAGGCGATCAAGTTTGCCTTAAGCGAAGCTGCGGTCACCTTTCTCGCACCAACCGTAACCGGCGCCCACTTCGGGGGGCGTAGCATCGCGCCGATGAAGAGCCCCGGATTCCTGCTCGCGCTCGCGGCCGCCGCGTGCGCGCACCAGCCCCCCATGGACGCGCCCGCCTCCCTCGCAGCCGCCGAAACCGCCTTCGCCGCCCACTCGATGCGCGAGGACATGCGCGCCGCCTTCCTCGCGAACTTCGCCGATGACGGCGTGTTCGTGCGTTCCGGCTGGATCGTGAGCAACGACTGGCTGCGCGACCGGCCCGCGCCCCCCATCGCGCTCGACTGGCGGCCGCAGTATGTCGAGGTGGCGACCTCCGGGGAGCTGGGACTTTCGACCGGGCCCACGAAGATCACCAGCAAGACCGATCCGGCGGCGGCACCCGGCTACGGCCAATATGTCTCGATCTGGCGCCGCGAAGGCGCGGGGCCGTGGAAGGTTGCGGTGGATCTCGGCATCTCGCACCCGGAACCCTCCCTCTGGAAGGAGCCGCTGGAAGCGCGCACAACGCCGCCCGCGGTGGCCTTCGGGAGCGACGCAATCGCGGCGGCCGAGGCGCGTTTCGCGCGCCTCGCCACTCAGCTCGGCCCGCGCGCCGCCTACGAGGCCCATGGCGCCCGCGACCTGCGCTACTACCGCAGCGGCCAAGCGCCCGCCAAGAGCCTCGCCGTCGCGCTGGCCGCCGGTGCCGTCGGCAACGACAGGCTCGAGTGGACGGTCGAGCGCGTGGAGACCGCGCGCTCCGGTGAGTTCGGCTACGCGCGCGGGCGCTACAGCGCGGCCGGCGCGCCGCAGACCGCGCTGGGATGGTTCCTGCGCGTGTGGCGCCATGAACGCGATGGATGGCGAATCGTCCTGGATGTGATCAACCCCGCGCCGGCAAAGTAGCGCCTCAGGGCGGCAGCCCCTCGTAGAGGCGCACCACCCGCTCCATCGACTCGAGGATGTTGTCGCCCGCCTTGGCGATGAATTCCATCTGGCGCAGGCTGCCCCGCCCGCCCTCGACCTCCTGGGCGGCCTGGAGCAGGAATCCCATCTGGCCTTCGGCGACCTGCAGCTCGGTTTCGATCTCCGGCGTGTTGTGCGGCGCGCTGCGCAGCCTCTCGATCGTGGCGCGCAATTCCGACGACGACTTCGCAAGGGCCGAAGCGAGCGCGTCGTCGCGCAGTCCCCAGCGGCGCAGCAGGTGCATGCGCGCGACACGCTGCGACAGGGTCGCGGCGTGCGCCGCCTCGAGCGCGAGACGTCCCGTGCCCCGCCGGCCCGGCTCGTGGATGAGGCGAGCGCCCTTCGCGGCGACCCACGCCACCTCATCGGCGCGCTCGGCGAGGCGCTTGGCGTTGTCGCGGCTCGGCGGCTTGAGCGCCCAGCCGCGATAGTCCTGCCACAGCAGGCGCAGCAGGAGGTAGTTGTCGCGCGTCTCGGGGGTCGAGGCGCGTGCCGTCGCGGAGCGCAGGGTCGCCTCGAAGTCGCGGATCGCCTCGGGCAGTCCGCGGCGGCTGCGGTCGGCGAGCACTCCCTGGCCGAGTTGCGCGTTCAGCTTGGCGATGCGCTCGGTCAGGGCCTCGAGGCGCATCGCCGGCTCCTGCGATGCCGCCGGGCCCGCGGCGATCGCGAAGGCGGCTGCGGCGCAGGCCCGGGCGAGGATCACGCGGCCGACGGCGCCTCGAAGCCGGCGAGCGTGCCCTCGAGCGCATGACGCCGCAGCGCGGGCGCGAGGTAACCGGCCGCCGCGTCGCCCAGTGCGACGCACGCCTCGTCCAGGGTCGCGCCACGATCGAGGGCGCAGAGGAAGGTCCAGTCCTCGACGCCGATCGCGACCGGTGCGACCACACGGTCGATGCGCCGCACCAGGATGCGGGCGGCACCGGCCTCGCCTTCGGGGACACCGTCGCGGTCCGGCTGGTTGGCTTCCCAGATCGCGAGGATCGGATGGGCCGATGCGACGAGGCGTACCGCCGGATGCAGCCGGAACCGGATGGCGCCCTGCAGCGCCGGCGGCACGCCCGCAGCCGCAGCCACATCGAGGAGCGGCGAGTCCGACGCGCGGCGCGACTCATGCACCGCCCACTCGAGGCGGGCCACGTCGGCGAGGTACTCGAGCGACGCCGCGTGGGGATAGGCCGCGAGAAAATCCGGGAACAGCCCGCCGTACTCGTTCAGGTCGCCGCTGGTCGAACCACGCTCGCGCGCATGGCGCCGCGCCGCCTCGTCGAAGAACGCGACTCCCACCAGCCGCAGGACAACCGGGTAGGCCGCGGCCAGCGCCGAGTGCAGGTTGGCGAGCGTCGTGCGCCGGTAGGCCTCGAATCGCGGATCGGACGCCGGGCGCTGGTCGAAGAGCGCGCGGAAGAACTCGCGCTGGGCCCGGGCGAGCGCGCTCACGCCGCGCGCGCCTCGCGCGCGCGAGCCGCGATGCGGCGGGCCTTTGCGGCTTCGCCCAGCAGTACGTCGAGCGCGGGGATATTGGTGTCCCATTCGACCAGGGTGGGCCGGGAGCCGAAGCGCTCGATGGCGTCCCCATACAGGGCCCACACCTCGTCGGCCACCAGAGCGCCGTGGGTGTCGATCAGCAGGCCGTCGCAGGCCTCGTGACCGGCGACGTGGATCTCGCCCACCGCGTCCCTAGGCATCGCCTCGAGGTAGCGCTGCGCGTCAAAGCCGTGGTTGGTGGCGTTCACATGGACGTTGTTCACGTCGAGCAGGAGCGCGCATCCGGCGCGGCGCGCGACCTCGGCCACGAACTCCCACTCGGGAAGCGTGGACTGCGCAAACTCCAGGTAGGAGGACACGTTCTCCACCAGGATCGCGCGCCGCAACCGGTCCTGGACCTGGCCGATGCGCGCGCAGACGAGATCGAGGGCCTCCTCGGTGTAGGGCAGGGGAAGCAGGTCGTTGGCGTGCCGCCCGCCGAACGAGGACCAGCTCAGGTGCTCGGAAACCAGCATCGGCTCGACCCGTGCGACCAATGCCTCGAGCTTGGCGAGATGGCGTTCGTCCAGGGGGTCGGCCGATCCGAGCGAGAGCCCCACGCCGTGCAGGCTCAGCGGATAGGCCGCGCGGAATCGCTCGAGCCACGCCAGGTCCGCGCCCCCGGGGGCAAAGAAATTCTCGCTGTGCACCTCGAGGAAGCCGGCCACGGGCCGGCGGGCGAGGATCTCGCCGTAATGCGGCGCGCGCAGCCCGATGCCGACCACGCTTACTTGCCGGGTCCCTGCTTCTTGCCGCCGGCCTTCTCGCAGGTGCCCTTGGGGACGTATTTCCATTCCTCCGGGGCGTTGTCCTTCTTGGCCTTGCCCGCGCAGGTGTGCGTCGCGGTGCCACAGTCGTTCTGCCCCGCCTTGGCGATGCCGTAGCACTTCTCCTTCTCGCCCTTCGAATCCTGGGCGGAGGCGGACGGGTTCAGCGCCATCGCCACGAGGCCGGCGAGGGCGGACTGCAGGAGCTTTCTTCGGGAATTCGCGTTCATGGTCTTGGGTCTCCGTTGCTGGAATGTCAATCCTGGGTGCGGAATCTTTCCGACGCCTGGTGCAGGAACCGGAGTTGCGAGTCGAAACTCCGGCACATGAAGCACTGGTCGAGGTGGGCCTGGAGCGATTGCAGCTCGGCCGCCGACAGGCGGCGCTCGTAGGCGATCGAGAGCAGCCGCGAGGCCTCGCGGCAATTGGCGCTATCGCCCACCGGCCTCCTTTCCAAACCAATTCTTCTCGAGGCACGCGCGCAGAGCAAGCCGCGATCGATGCAGGATCACCCAGCAATTGGACGCCGTGATGCCCTCGTCCTTACAGATCGCCTCGGTGTCCTCACCGAGAACCTCGCGCTTGAAGAATACCCGCGACCCCGCCTGGGGCAGGCGCCCAAGGCAGTGCTCGAAGGCTTCCCAGAACCGCCGCTGCTCGAGCGCCGCCTGGGGATTGCCCCAGGACTGCGGGGGCTCGCGCCAGTGGCCGGTCGAATCGAAAAGCTCGTCGAGCCAGCCGTCGTCTTCGCAATGCGTGCCTTCGTCGTACTGCTCGTGGGTTCGCTCGGCCGTGGCACGGCGCTGCAGGTCGATCACCTTGAAGCGCAGGATCGAGGTGAGCCAGGTGCGCAGCGACGACTTTCCCGAGAAGGTGCCGATGCTCTCCAGGGCCGCGAGCAACGCCTCCTGCACCGCCTCCTCGGCAGCCGTACGGTCACGCAGCTGCGCCAGCGCGTAGCGCACCAGGTACGGCCGATGGCTCTCGATCTCGGAAAAGCGCGGATCCGTGGTGGGTGCGTGCGTTGCCATTTTCCGGGGAATCTTACCATCCGCACCTCCCGCCCCGGGCCGGCGGCGCGGGACTTGAAACCCCTCCGCCGGACCCTACTTTCCCTTGTGATGGGGCCTGGCCCCGGAACCAACGCCAAGGGCCCCTGGGGCCCACGACAGACTCATGATCCTGGAGGTCACCATGTACCCGAGCAACCGCTACGAGCCCCTGGTGGGGCGCCTCGACGGCCTGTTCGACGAGTTTTTCCGCCCCGCGCACGCCCGCGACGGCGATGCTGCTTCCGAGCCGCTGCCGATCCGCCTGGACGTGAAGGAGACGGCCGAGGCCTACACCGTTGCCGCCGAGCTTCCTGGCGTGAAGAAGGAGGAGATCGCGGTCGTGATCGAGGGCAACGAGGTGACCATCTCGGCCGAGACCCGCCGCGAGGCCGCCAGGCAAGGCGAGAAGGCGCTGCGCGTCGAGCGCTACTACGGCAAGGCCGCGCGCCGCTTCGCGCTGCCGCAGGACCTCGATGAATCCAAGGCCCAGGCGCGCTTCGAACTCGGCGTGCTCGAGCTCACCCTTCCCAAGAAAGCCGCCGTCACGGGCCGCAAGCTCGAGATCCGGTAAGGGGAAGGCGGGCCGAAGTTGCCCCGGGGGGCGCGGGTAGCGTCCCGGGGCCTTTTTGTTTGGACGCACGGCCCCTAGAATAGGGGCCCGACTGGATCCTGGTCCCAACACGAACGGCGTTCGAGCGCACGACCCGTCGCCCTCAACGCCAACAACGACCGCCCCCCAATGCCCGCCAAGCTCACGTCCGCGCAGAAGGCCGAGGTCCTTATCGAGGCCCTGCCCTACATCCAGAAGTTCTACGACCGCACCATCGTCATCAAGTACGGCGGCAACGCGATGACCGACGTGGCGCTGCAGGAGGACTTCGCCGAGGACGTGGTGCTGCTCAAGCTGATCGGCATGAACCCG
>JANNKG010000008.1:0-6445 GCA_031396185.1 Burkholderiales bacterium
GCGGCCTTGAATGGCGCAAGAAGTCGAGTGAGATCGGCTTTCACATCACCTCGGCCCGCTCGTCGGGCGACGTGTTCTCCTACAACGTCGCGCACAACAAGCTCACGCGCTGGACCAACGGCAACAACCCGGAGCTGAACACCAGCGAGTTCGCCGAGCCGCGGCTGGTGAAGTGGAAGAGCTTCGATGGGCGCGAGATCTCGGGCTTTCACTACCATCCGCCCGCGCGATTCGCCGGCAAGCGCCCGGTGCTGGTCAACATCCACGGTGGTCCCGAGGCCCAGGCGCGCCCCGGCTTCATCGGCCGCCAGAACTTTTTCGTGAGCGAGCTCGGCATCGCGACGATCTACCCGAACGTGCGCGGCTCCACGGGCTTTGGCAAGACCTTCCTGAAGCTCGACAACGGTTTGAAGCGCGAGGACACGCTGAAGGACATCGGCGCGCTCCTCGACTGGATCCGCGAGCAGCCCGACCTCGACGCGACGAAGGTCGCGATCACCGGGGGGAGCTACGGCGGCTACATGGCACTCGCCTCCGCGGTACGGTTCGACGATCGCATCGCCGGAGCCATGAGTGTCGTCGGGATCTCCAACTTCGTGACGTTCCTCGAGCGCACCGAGAGCTACCGGCGGGACCTGCGCCGCAAGGAGTACGGCGACGAGCGCGATCCGCAGATGCGCGCGTTCCTCGAGTCGATCTCCCCACTCGCCAACGCCGACAAGATCACCAAGCCGCTCTTCGTGGTGCAGGGCCTGAACGATCCGCGCGTGCCGTACACCGAAGCCGAGCAGATCGTGGCATCGTTGAAGCGCCGCAAGGCGCCCTTCTGGTTCATGATGGCCAAGGACGAGGGGCACGGCTTCGCGAAGAAGCCTAACGCGGACTACCTTTTCTACGCGCTGGTGGAGTTTTCGCGGCGGACTTTGCTGCAGTAGGGCGCGCCGCCGTCTTCGCCTTCGTGCCCGCGGGGTGGAGCAGGATCCACGTTGGCGCATGGTCGCTCGCCTTCTCGAGATCGCGCACCCAGCGGTCCACGCCCGCGTCGATCAGCCGCGGCGCGAGCTCATCGCTCAGCAGCAGGTGATCGATCCGCAGCCCCGAATTGCGCTGCCAGTGCTGCCGGAAATAATCCCAGAAGGTGTAGATGGGCTCATCGGGATACTTGTGGCGGATCGCATCGGTCCATCCTTGCGCCAGCAACCGCCGGTAGCACTCGCGGCTCTCGGGCTGCAGCAGCGCGTCCTTCAACCACGACTTCGGGTTGTAGATGTCGAAGTCCGTCGGCACTACGTTGTAGTCGCCTGCCATCACCACCGGATGGCCGCTCGCGTAGAGGCCCTTCGCGTGCTTGATGAGGCGCTCGAACCACGCGAGCTTGTAATCGAACTTCGGGCCGGGCCGAGGATTGCCGTTTGGAAGATACAGGCACGCGACGAGGATTCCCTCGACCGCGGCTTCGAGGTACCGGCTCTGGTCGTCCGACGGATCGCCGGGCAGCCCGCGGCGCACTTCCACCGGATCGACGCCCTTCGCCAAAATCGCCACCCCATTCCACGATCGCTGGCCGAGCCAGATCGCGCCGTATCCCGCCGCGCGTATGTCCGCGATCGGGAACGCCTCTTCGAGCGCCTTCAATTCCTGCAGGCAGACGACGTCCGGCGACTCTTTCTCGAGCCATTGCAGCAGGTGGGGGAGACGGGACTTGATGCCGTTGACGTTGAACGTGGCGAGCTTCACCCACGTATATTACTTCGATGGACACGACGACCCTGCTCGGCCTGGTGGCCGGATTCTTCACGACCCTCGCCTTTATCCCCCAGGTCACTAAAATCTGGAAGACCCGGTCGGCGAAGGACTTGTCGCTTCGAACCTACGTCGCGTTTTCGTTCGGCGTGGCGCTGTGGATCGTCTACGGGATCCTCAAGAACGAGGCCCCGATCATCCTCTGGAATGCGGTGACGCTGGTCCTCACCGCCGCGATCGTGGCGATGAAGGTCAAGTTTCGCTGAGAGCGGCACCGTGACCGGCATCACCATCAGCGAGGAGCGCGGAGTGCGCTACCTGCACTTCGGCTCGCCCTGGGTGCAAGGCGCCATGCGGATCGCGCGTCCCTGGGCGCTCGAGCTCGAGTACACCCGCGACCTGATGTTTCCGCTTCTCCTGCGCCCCGATCCCGATTGGCCAGCGAGCGTCCTGCAAATTGGCCTCGGCTCCGCGTCGGTCACCAAGTTCCTCTACCGCAACCGGCCGCAGTCGCGGATCACCGTGATCGAGATCCTTCCCGAGGTGGTCGCCACGGCCCGCCAGTACTTCAAGCTGCCCGAGGACTCGAAGCGCGTTCATGTCGAGATCGGCGATGGTCACGACTACACGAGCGGCAGCCGCGGGGGCCGCTTCGACCTGATCGTGGTCGACGGCTACGACGACAAGGGGCGCCCCGGGATGCTCGACACGGCGCCGTTCTATTTGAATTGCCGCGAGCGCCTCGCGCGGGGCGGGATGGTGGCGATGAACCTGCTCACCCGTCGTCGCGGCTCGGACCCCAGCGTCGGCCGAATCCGACAGGCGTTCGGCGAGCGGGTCCTGATGATCCCGCCCTCGGATGCGGGCAATGCGGTCGCGCTGGGGGCGGTGGGCCCGCCGATCGGGGCGTCGTTCGAAGAATTGCGGGCCGGGGCGCGCGCCCTGCACCGTTCGACGGGGTTGAACCTGATGGCGGCCGTGACGCGGCTCGCCGAAACCGCCCGCGGTGGCGACCGGCTGGACCTGTGATGGCTCAGCGCTGGCGGTTGCGGCCGATGTAGTCGTAGACCTTGCCGGAGGAGTTGCCGACGGCTTCCACCGCGCGCTGCAGTTCTTCCTTCGTCACGCCCAGGGACCGCGTCCAATTACGGACTTCATCGGGGTCGTTCATGTCGATGCGATCGCGGTCGGGCGATCCGGTATTGGTCTTGTCGTCGCTCATGGGGCTTCTCCGGGATTTCGAGGGGATATCTCCTAGGACGAGCATCAGGCGCGGTTGTTTCCTGCCGTAGTCCGAGCGGCGCTGATTTCGGGCGCCGGCTCGGGCAGGGAGAACAAGGTGACGAAACGCTTGACCACGGATTTATCGCCCTCGACCGCGATTTCCCCCGCACGAAGCGCGTCGGAAAGCTTGACCCCCCCATAAATGACGGCCGCCAGCATGTTGGGGTCGGCCGCGATGACCGCGTCCGCCTTTGATGCCGCGCCTCGGTCCAGCGCCATCCGGCCGCCCGAGATGATCGCGTGGAAGCGTTCCTCGCCCAACACAAGCCCGATAACCGCCTGGAATCCGGCGGCGACACCGGGATCGAACATCGTCCGCAACGAAAGGATGAAAGCATCGATGCTGATGGGATTACCCAGCGGCAGGACCGGAGAGCGTGCCGCCCATCGGCCGAGCGCCATGATGACCGGCTCGAGCTCGCGGCCCCAGTCGCTCAACTCGTAGACCCACGACCCGGCGGGCAGGGGAAGCTTGCGCCGCCGGACCACCGACACCCGCTCGAGCTCGTCAAGGCGCTCGGTCAGCACGTTGGGGCTGATCCCGGGAAGCCCCGCACGCAGGTCGGTGAAGCGCTTCGGACCGAGGATCAGCTCGCGAACGACCAGCAGCGCCCAGCGCTCGCCGATGAGGTCGAGGCCGTGGGCGGCAGCGCATCCATCCTCATAGGTACGTTTCGTGGCCATGACGCAGTTTACCCTCGAAGTCCTAAGTTTGCATCTTATAGTTGCTTTTTAGGACTATTGGGTGGTAGCCTTGAATTTCACGGCGACGAAAGAGATCCCATGCACCAGCAACTCGATACCTATATCTTCTTTGGCGGCAACTGCGCCGAGGCGATGCGCTTCTACGAGAGCACCCTGGGGGCCAAACTGAACGCACTGATGAAATATGGCGAGGCGCCGGACCCTTCGCAGTGTCCGGCGGGTGGCGCCGACAAGATCATGCACGCCCACCTGGTTCTCGAAGGCGGGTCCAACCTGATGGCCTCCGACTGGGCGGCGCCGCAACCCTACCCGGGGATGAGCGGGTTTTCGGTCTCGCTCTTCTATCCGCAAGCCGCAGACGCGCGCCGCGCTTTCGATGCCCTCGCCAAAGGCGGCCAGGTGATGATGCCCCTCGGCAAGGTGTTCTGGTCAGAGGCCTTCGGGATGCTGGTCGACAAGTTCGGCACGCCCTGGATGGTGAGCGGAGGGGCGGCGGTCAACGCGGATCCGGGAAAGCCAGCCCATTGACACAGGCGTCGGGTCCTTGTAATTTACCAGTTAGTTAAATACAAATGGCCCATGTCTCCCGACCGCCTCAGTACCACCTTCGCAGCACTCTCCGACCCCACCCGCCGTGCAATCCTCGCGCGGCTGGTCGCCGGCGAGGCTTCGGTGAACGAGTTGGCGGAGCCCTTCGCGATGAGCCTGCCCGCGGTTTCCAAGCACCTCAAGGTGCTCGAGAACGCCGGGCTCATCGCCAGGGGACGTGAAGCGCAGTGGCGCCCGTGCCGGCTCGAGGCGGCGCCGCTCAAGGATGCGGTCGATTGGCTCGAGCATTACCGCCGTTTCTGGGAGGAAAGACTCGATGGCCTGGGCGTTTATCTCCGTGAGCTCCAACGAAAGGAGAAGAAGCATGTCCGCCGCAAGAGGAAGTGAGCCCGAGCGCACGGAGAAGGACCTGGTCGTCACCCGCGTCTTCGACGCGCCGGTCGGCCTCGTGTACGAGGCGTGGACAGAACCGCGCCACGTCGTGCACTGGTGGAAGCCGCAGGGGTTCGCGCAACCCCATGTCTTGGCGATGGACGTGCGCGTAGGCGGCGAGTGGCGCATCCGCATGCCGGCCCTCGACGGCACCCACTGCACGGCCTATGGGGTTTACCGCGAGGTCGTCCCGAACCGGCGCCTGGCGTGGGACGACTTCTGCGACGACAACGACGGCAAGTTCTTCCACAAGGCATTCGTGACCGTTTCATTCGAGGAGCTCGGCGAACGCAAGACGCGCGTGACCTTGCGCGCGCGCCTCGAGGGCGTGCCGGGCCGCGATCCGCGCTGGACACTGGAATTCATGGAGAACGGCTGGACGGGCGGCTGGAAGGACAACCTGGAGCACCTCGCCAGCCAACTCGCAAGGATGGGAGCAAAGGCATGAGCAAGCGGCCGCTGCTGGCCCTCGTCGCCGCCCTGGCCTGCATGCCGGCGGCGGCTGACACCTATACGATCGACAAGGACCACACCTATCCGAGCTTCGAGTTCTCGCACATGGGCATCTCGGTGTGGCGCGGCAAGTTCAACAAGACGTCGGGCACGGTCGCGCTCGACCGCGCCGCGCGCAGCGGAGCCGTCCAGATCCTGGTCAATACGGCGAGCATCGATTTCGGCCACAAGGCGATGAACGAATTCGCGCTCGGGGAGGACTGGCTCAATACGCAATGGCATCCCACCATGAGCTACCAGGGATCGCTGCGGTTCGAGGGTGACGTGCCTAGATCGGTCGACGGCCGCCTCACCCTGCTGGGGGTGAGCCGCCCCCTCACCCTGAAGATCAACAGCTTCAAGTGCATCGTGCACCCGATGTTCAAGAAGGAAGTCTGCGGCGCGGACGTCGAGGGCGAACTCAACCGCGCCGACTACGGCATGAAGCTATACAGCGAAGGCGAGGCCGGCAAGATCAGGCTGCGCATCCAGGTCGAAGCACTCAAGGACTAACCGAGGAGGATTCCCATGGCCCAGTACGTCGATGGATATATCGTTCCACTGCCCAAGAAAAAACTGGCGGCCTACCGCCGCATGGCAATCAAGGCCGGCAAGGTGTGGCGTGAACACGGCGCTCTCGAGTTCCGTGAAAATATCGCCGAGGACGTGAAAGTGGGCAAGCTCACGTCGTTCCCGCGGGCCGTGAAACTGAAGCCGGGCGAAATCGCCGTGTTCTCGTGGGTCGTGTTCAAGTCCCGCGCCCACCGCGACCGCGTCAACGCGAAAGTCATGAAGGACCCGCGCCTGGCCGAAATGATGGACCCGAAAGCGATGCCGTTCGACGGCAAGCGAATGATCTACGGCGGGTTCACCCAGCTGGTGAAGCTCTAGCCGTCAGTCATTTGTGGCTGCCGGGCTGCCGGCGGTTGCCCTGGTGGTCGTTCTGGCCGTCGTTCTTGTGCCGGCCGGCCACTTCCTGCTCCTGGGACTTGCGCTTCTGTTCGGCGACCTCGTCTACGGCGGGCGGCTTCGAGTCCTGCTGCTGCGGGTTGAAGTCCTTGTCACGCTTGGGCATGGCGATCTCCTGTGGGGTGGCCGTCCTTCTTTGAGCGGCGTTCCCGGCACAAGGTTCAGGTCTTGATCCATCCCGCCAGCGCGTCCAGCAGCTCCTCGCGGACGTCGGCATCCTTGCGGCCGGTGCGCACCGGCACGTGGAACGAGTGATCGGCGTCGTCGAAGA
>JANNKG010000253.1:0-1838 GCA_031396185.1 Burkholderiales bacterium
AATCTGAGCGAGCCGGGCAACGACGGGCAATTCGCCGACTATGTGACCAACCCCACCCTGCCGGCATTGCTCGAGCTGCTGTTCGGCTCGGCCGGGGTGAAGGCGCCGACCGTGTTCCCGCGTACCGACCTGGTGGCCGCATTCCTGACGGGCGTGCCCAACGTGAACAAGCCGGCCAGTGTGACTCCGTCCGAAATGATCCGCCTCAATACCGCGCTGCCGGCGACGCCTAAGGGCGCGCAGAACAGTCTCGGCGCGGCGGCCTGCTTCGTGAACGGCGCCCTGGTGCTGGCCAACCCGGGCTGCGATCCCGCCGGATTCCCCAATGGACGCCGCCCCGGTGACGATGTGGTCGACATCGAGCTGCGCGTCGCGATGGGATACCTGCTGCCGCCCGGCCCCGGGAAACCCGCCAGCGCGGATTTCCCGTACACCGACGGCGTGCTGGTCGAGGACAGCCAGTTCGACAACGCTTTCCCGTACCTGAGGACGCCGCTGCCGGGCTCGCCGAACGGCGCCAACGGCTTGCCGCCGAATCCCGCCGGGACCTGAGTAAACCATGCAGTGGCTGATCGGCGGCTGCGCGGGCCTGATGCTGGCCTGCTCAGCTCCCGCGCTGTGCGCTCCTCATACGCCGGTCGATGACACCGTCGTCCTGGAGCGGTCCGTCACGCGGGCGGGCGATGCAAACGAACGCGCCGCCCGCGAGTTGCGGGCGGCTCTCGCCCGCGATCCGCGCAATCTCGATGCCGCGCTGCGTTTGGCAGCGATGCATTTGGAAAAATGGCGCAGCGAGTCGGATCCACGCCAGTTGGGCCGGGCGCAGGCCGCGCTTGCGCCGTGGTGGTCGCAACCGGAGCCGCCGATGGCGGTCCTGGTGCTGCGCGCCACGATCCGCCAGGCCACCCACGATTTTGATAACGCGCGCTCGGACCTCGAGCGCGCGCTGGCACGCGAGCCGCGCAATGCCCAGGCCTGGCTCACGCTCGCCACGGTGCAGCAGGTGACCGGCAACCTGGCCGGCGCGCGCGCCAGCTGTGCCAAGCTCCCGGGGCTTACGCCCCCGTTGGTTCACATCACCTGCACTGCGGGAGTGGACGGCGCGACCGGGCAGGCCGCCGAGGCGCTCGGGAACCTCACCGCCGCAATCGACGCTTCGCCATCCGCGCCGGTGGGCGTGCTCGCCTGGGCGAGGACGCTTCAGGCGGAGCTCGCCCAGCGCGCGTCCCAACCCGCCATCGCGGAGCGATCGTTCCGCGCCGCGCTCGCCCTCGATCCCCAGGACGCCTACGCGCGCGCGGCCTATGCTGACTTCCTGCTCGATCAGGGCCGGCCCGGAGAAGTCCTGCGCCTGATAGCGGCGAATACCCCGGTCGATTCACTCCTGCTGCGCTACGTCATCGCGGGCCGCGCCGCCGGCGCTCCCGCCGCCGCCGAGACGGCCACGCTGGCGGCGCGGTTCGCCGCGGCGCGCGCGCGCGGGGACCGCGTCCACTTGCGCGAAGAGGCGCGATTCGCGCTGCTCGTCGGCGGCGATGCCGCGGCGGCACTCGCGCTCGCGATCGAGAACTGGAAGTCCCAGCGCGAGCCGGCCGATGCGCGCATCGCGCTCGAGGCTGGGGTTGCGGCAAACGATGCCCGCTCCGTGCGTTCGATCATCGAATGGACGAGAAGCTCGCGCCTGCAGGGCGAGCCGATCGCCCGTTTGCTGGCCGCCCTGGAGCGCGCGTGAGAGCCTGGTTCGCCACCGTTCTGATGCTGGCGAGCCTGGCGTGCGCCGCCCACAAGTCGAGCGACAGCTATCTCGCGCTCAAGGTGCAGGGCACATCGGTCACCGG
>JANNKG010000075.1:0-1674 GCA_031396185.1 Burkholderiales bacterium
ACGGCTGGTGACCAGGGTCTCGTCAGTGCTCATGTATCCGCTCCCGTGGTTCGCGGATCGTCCTAGCGCGCCGCACCTGGATAGGCCAGCCGGGGTGCGGACGGGTGCGATTCCACGTTGTGTGGAGTAAGCTCACGCTCCGGCAATCAAGGGAATCCGACCCATGGCAACGGTGAAACTCAGCGACGAAGCGCTCCTGGCGTTCTTCCAATCCCATCCGATCTTTCGCGACCGATTGGCCTCGATCGTCGGCGCGGTGGGGAACCTGGACGGAGACCTCGGGGAGGCGGACGCAGCCGAAGAACGGCTCGTCGAGGAGATGCGGCTTTTAGGCCGCGAGGCGTTGCAAGGTTGGGCGGAGGAGCGGGTCGAGACGACCGAGCGGGACGTTCGCGGCCAAACCGGGATGCACCGCCAGGGTAAAAAAAACTCTACTGGCATACGAAATTCGGCGATATCACCGTCGTAGAGCCGCAATATAGGTGCAAAAACAACCGCGTGCGCCCCTTTGTCCTCGGCGCGAAGGTCAGCCCGCGCGGGTGTTCGCGGCCCTTGCAGCGGGCGATCACGGATTTCGCGGCGGACACGCCCTTCGCCGTGGTCCAGTTGAAATTGCGCGAACATTACGGCTTCGAGATTGGCGAAAGCACGGTCCAGAGGGTCACTCTGGGCCATGCCGAGGCCATTTTCGAGGCCGGCCGCCCTTCGCTGGAATTTCCGCAAGCGCCAGGTCGGCACAAGCAGATCATCGCCCAGATCGACGGGGGCATGGTCCCGATCATGCAGCCGGACGCGGCGCAAAAGGACAAGCGCAAGGGGAAAAAGCTGGCGTGGAAAGAGGCGAAGATTTCGCTCGCGCACGCCAAGGGAAGTCGCACGCCGGTTTATGGCGGCGGGATTGAAGGCGGCGTGGAGGAAGCGGGGCGGCGGCTTTTCGCCTGCGCGGTTCGGGCGGGTTTCGGGGCGGATTCGCACGTGCACGCGGTGGGCGATGGTGCGCCGTGGATCATGGGCCAGATCGACGGCCTGTTCGGCGAACAAGGCAGCTATTTGATTGATTTCTATCATGTTTGTGAGTATCTGAGCGCGGCCGCGAAGACGATCGCGCCGGACGCCGCCGCGGGCAAAGCCTGGATGGAGACGCAAAAGGACGCGCTGAAGACGGGGCGCGTCGAGGCGGTTCTCAGTGCCCTGGCGCCCCACCGCGAAGCCCTCGATGTGAGCGACGAGCAAGCCCCGGTCCGCGTATGTCATCGTTATCTCGCCGCCCGCAAAGACCAGTTGAACTATCGCGAGGCAATCGCCGAAGGGCTTCCGATCGGCTCTGGAGAAATCGAAAGCGCGCATCGCTATGTCGCGCAAAAGCGCCTGAAGCTCCCCGGTGCCTGGTGGCTCGTCGAGCACGCGGAACACATGCTCGCGCTGCGGATCAACCGCCTGAACGGCGAGTGGGACGCCTATTGGGCCGCGTTCGCCGCCAACCCGCCCGCACCCGCCAATCTCAACCGGCCAAGAGGATCATCAGATGTCGCCGCTTGATTGCACAACTTTGGTTCGCACCCCGTACCGGGTTGCTGTTTGCCGGTGAGATCTCGTAAGGTACACTGTGCACAAATCCGGCTTCCAGCCGTCCGCGGGAAATGACATCGATCATCGCCATTTCCTCCGCCACCC
>JANNKG010000128.1:0-3557 GCA_031396185.1 Burkholderiales bacterium
GACTTCCCCATGTCCCTGCTGGCCGAGATGGCCGAGTCCGGCGGCGAGATCCGCGGGGCCAATGAAGACGCCGTCGATACCGTCGGTGCGGGCGATCTTCTCCAGGTTATCAAGGCCCAGGCGGGTCTCGATCTGCACCAACAGGCAAAGCTCCTTCTCGGCATGGGCGGTGTAATCGGCGACGCGACCGAAGCGGGAGGCCCGGGTCACGCCGGCCACGCCTCGTACGCCTCGTAACGGATAGCGAATTGCGGCGACTGCGGCCTCGGCCTCCTCCACCGTCTGCACATAGGGAACCAGCAGGCTCTGGGCGCCGATGTCGAGGTAGCGCTTGATGAGGACCTTGTCGTTCCATGCCGGTCGGACTATGGCTGAAACCGGATACGCGGCCGCGGCCTGAAGCTGCGGCAGGATCGCGAGGGGATCATTGGGTGAATGTTCGGCGTCCAACAGGAGCCAGTCGAATCCCGATCCAGCAACGATTTCAGTGCTATAGGGATTCGCGAGCGAAACCCACAGGCCGATCTGCTGGCGTCCGGCGAGGAGTGCTTTCTTGAATTCGTTGCGCGGGAGGTCCATGGGGTTGTCGTTCGCTCCAGTAAATATCCGTGAGCACATACTAGCCCGGGACGAAATAAACCTCGATGCGTAGGACGAGTCTGATAGCCAGCTTCCGTTTGGATGACGCAAACTGGTGACGTCGTCACCTGAAGGAGCTGCCCACATGACCGACGGATACGATTTTGAAATGGTCAAGCGAGCGTACGCAGAGATGGCGCGGCGCGCCCGGGAGAAGGATGAAGTGCGCCGGCTCCCGCGCAATGGATCGACGCAGGAAAACCCGCAGCGCCAGGAGTCCAAAGAGCGTCAGCCTTCTCCGGCGTAGCAACACCTCTTATTCCCACGAAAAACCCCGACATTTCGGGGTTTTTTATTTTCCCCGCGGGTGTTGCAATCGCACGATTGCCTCAGCGGCTTCCCCATGCACCATTTCCGAATTCTTGCCGGCCCCTTCGCTGCATTGGCATTCGCCTTCGCCGCCCTGCCGGCGCTGGCCACGGTGGCCCCCGCCGAGAGCGCGGTCCGTACCCCCTCAGCGGAGTTGAAAGACCGATACGCGCAGGTCCGCGAGCGCCTCGAGAAGAGTCCCTACGGTCGCCCGCTGCTGCTCGATTCGCGGGAAATGGCGCGTCAGCTGCAGGGAGATGCCTATGCCGTCGTTTCCCATCCCTTCGGAAAGGTGGAAGCGGCGCTCGCGCCCGTCGGTAACTGGTGCGACGTGCTGATGCTGCCGTTCAATACCAAGCACTGCGAATCCACCACCGAGGAGGGCGGCCGGCTGACGCTCTTCGTCGGCCGCAAGAACGATACGCCCATCGAAAGCACCTACCGGCTCCACTTCCAGTACGCCCTCGGCGCGCGCACTCGCGACTACTTCCAGCTGGTGCTCAAGTGCGAAAATGGTCCGCTCGGTACGCGCGACTATCGAATCGTTCTCGAGGCCACGCCGATCGACGAGACTCGGACGTTCCTGCACCTGAGCTATACGTACGGCTACGGCACGCTCTCGAAGGTAGCGATGCAGACCTACCTTGCCACCATCGGCGCCTCGAAGGTCGGCTTCAGCCTCGAACGTACCGCCGACGGTGGGCAACCGGAGCTGGTACGCGGCATGCGCGGCGTCATGGAACGCAATACGATGCGTTACGCCCTCGCCATCGAAGCCTACCTCGCGTCACTCGATGCGCCGCGCGACGCGCGCGTCACCAAGCGGCTGAACGACTGGTTTGGCGCCACCGAGCGCTACCCGCGGCAGCTCCAGGAGGAGATCGACCGACCCCACTACCTTGCCATGAAGCAGCGCGAGTTCGGCCGAATGGCGGGCGCTGCTGCGCCCAAAGCTGCGCCCGGCTCCTAGCCGCGCCCGACGAAGGGCATCTTCGTCGCCATCACCGTCATGAACTGGACGTTCGCATCGAGCGGCAGGCTCGCCATGTGGACAATTGCGTTGGCGACGTGGCGCACGTCCATGCGCGGCTCCACTGCCATCTCGCCGTTGGCTTGCATCACGCCCTTGGCCATCCGCTCCGTCATTTCGGTGGCCGCATTGCCGATGTCGATCTGGCAGACGGCGATATCGTGCTTGCGCAGGTCGAGCGAGAGCGTCTTGGTGATGCCGGTCACCGCGTGTTTGGTGGCCGTGTAGGCAATCGACATCGGTCGCGGCGCGTGCGCCGAGATCGAGCCGTTATTGATGATGCGACCGCCGCGCGGGTTCTGGTCCTTCATGATCTTGATGGCTTCCTGCGTGCACAGGAATATGCCGGTGAAATTGGTGGCGACCACGTTCTGCCAGGTCTCGAACGGCAGATCCTCGAGCGGCACCGGCGGCGCGCCGATGCCGGCATTGTTGAACAAGACATCGAGCCGGCCGAAGGTGGATTTCACCGTGGCGAACAGCGCGACGATCGACTCGCGCTTCGAGACGTCGGTGGGGACGGCGAGCGCCTGCGCGCCGATAGCGTTGATCTCGCCCGCGACCTTGTCGAGCATCTCCTTGCGGCGGCCGGCCAGCACCAGGCTGTAGCCGGCTTTCGCCAGCGCGATCGCCACGGCGCGGCCGACACCGGTCCCGGCGCCCGTCACCAGCGCGATTTTTGCGGATGTGCTCATTGGATTTCTTCCCCTTGGTGCTTTTGTTGCGCGTGTTGGAAAAGGCCATATCACAAAAGCGCACGGGAGCCATCCGCATGGTTGTCCTGCCCGATCTGCGGTTGCGGGGCGTGGCGCCGTGGCGTAGTCCGGCGCGATCATGAGCCCAGGAGAGGGAATGCCCCCCGTTTCGCATGGCGTCGTGGCGGCCGTCAGCCTCAGCCCCCAGCATCGTTTCAGCAAGCCGACGCAGCTCGGCATTCGGCTGCTGGCGGGATTGGGCGTGGAAGGCGACGCCCATCTTGGCGTCACCGTCCAGCATCGCTCGCGCGTCGCCAAAGATCCCACGCAGCCCAACCTGCGTCAGGTCCATCTCATCCACGAGGAGCTGTTCGACGAGTTGAAAGCCGCTGGCTTTGAGGTGACGCCTGGATCGATCGGCGAGAACATCACAACGCGCGACATCGACCTGCTCGGCTTGCCGCGCGGCTTCATCTCGGTCCGGCTGCGGTCGTCGAAGTGACGGGCTTGCGCAATCCGTGCCGGCAGTTGAACGACTACCGGCCCGGCTTGATGGCGGCAGTGCTCGGCCGCGACGCGCACGGCAATCTCATTCGCAAAGCCGGCGTCATGGGCATCGTATTGGCCGGCGGCGAGGTCGGCCCGGGCGACAAAATCCGGGTCGAAATGCCGGCCGAGCCGCACCAGCGTCTATTGGAAGTCTAGCCGTCAGCCCGCCAGCGCTTGCGGCACGTCGATCGGGCGGATCGGCTCGTTGGCAAGCAGCCGCGCGGTGACCTCGGCGGCGGGCATGGCCTTGCCGAAGCGATAGCCCTGCATGTAGTGCACGCCGGCAGCGCGCAGGAACAGTTGCTGGTCGGCGGTTTCGACGCCCTCGGCGGTCA
>JANNKG010000144.1:0-24466 GCA_031396185.1 Burkholderiales bacterium
CACGCCAGTGGCATCGCCGGGTAGCTATATGCGGAAGAGATAACCGCTGAAAGCATCTAAGCGGGAAACTTGCCTGAAGATGAGATCTCCCGGGGGTTTAACCCCCCTGAAGGGTCGTCGGAGACTACGACGTTGATAGGCTGGGTGTGTAAGCGCAGTAATGCGTTGAGCTAACCAGTACTAATTGCCCGTGCGGCTTGACTCTATAACCTTGCGCATCAAAGTAAGTGCCGTGGCTTCGCCGCCACGACACGGTGCAATACATAACCACCACCTTCAATCCCCATTCGTGCACCAGCAGGCAACGGCCGGCTCGTGCACTTCAGAATTCCTGGCGACCATAGCGCGTTGGCCCCACCCCTTCCCATCCCGAACAGGACCGTGAAACGACGTCGCGCCGATGATATTGCGGATTGCCCGTGAGAAAGTAGGTCATCGCCAGGGCCTTACATAAGCCGAAGGGCCACCCAATGGGTGGCCCTTTTGCTTTTGCCTCGCGCGTTGGAGAATGCCCGGCATGGCCAAGCTCTGGGAGCGCCTGCGTAGCTCGGCGCCGTTGAAGGGAACGTTCCTGTTCATCATCGTGGCTCTCGCCGCGGTGAGCGCGGCGCTGCTTCCGAGCCCGCGCGAGGCGCCGCTGGCCGACGCGGAACGCGTTGCCTTCGACGTGCAGATGCGCATGCTTCGAACGGTGTACCCGCGGCCGGTGGACGACGACGTGGTCCTGATCGGCATCGACGAGGAAACCGAGGCCCGCTTTCCCGAGCCGGTCGCTCTCTGGCATCGCCACTTCGCGCAGGTCCTTCACGCGCTTGCAAAGGCGGGTCCGCGAGCCGTCGGTGTCGATATCGTGCTGCCGGAGCGCTCGTTCGACGCGATCGCACCGGGCCTCGACCTCGCGATGATGCGCGGGCTCCTGGACCTGAAGCGCTCGACCGTACTGGTGTATGTGCAAACGGTCGACAGTCGTGGTCGGCTGGTCGACGTGCAACCCAACTACCGCAACATCGTTACTCCCGAAAACCTGGGTGTCGACCAGCACCTGCGCGACCCGGATAGCGTCTCGCGCTGGTTCGGCGAGCTGCACTATCGCAGCGGCGAGGCGGTACCCACCCTGGTGAGCCAGATTTTCCGCGGATTGAAGCGTGATACCGGCGAAGGGTACATCGACTACAGCCTGGGCGCGCCGCTCGAGTACGTACCCATGCACGTTATCAAGGACTGGGATCCGGACCGCCTGCGAAGAGCTTTTGGCGGTCGCATCGTGCTGATCGGATCGCTGGTGGGGGGCACCGACCGCTGGCGACTGCCGGTGAAACTTCTTGCGCGGGACCCGGGGCGCACCGCGGCGAACGAGGAGGAGGAAGGCGAACGCCTTGCGTACAACCAGCCCGGAGTGCTGGTCCATTTGCAGGCGTTGCGCAGCCAGCTGGGACCAGGGCTGCTCCGACCCCTGCCCGAATGGGCGCGATGGCTGCTATCCGCCGCCGCAGCGTTGGGAGTCTTTGCTCGCGCCCGCCCCGCCGCAGTCGCCCTCGGCGCGGTGCTCGCCCCGATCCTTGTCCTGGGCATCAGCCTCACCTCGATCGTGTTCCTTCAAGTCCTCCTTCCAGTCGCCTCAGTGCTGGCTTGCTTCTGGGCTGCGTTGATCGCGCGCGGTGTGTTCGACGCCATCGAGGCGGTAGTCGATCGGCTGCGGCTCCAGGCGTCGTTTGCGGGGCAGGTTAGCCCGGCGGTCATGAAGGAGATGCTGGGGGGAAGCCTCAGCCCCGGCGTGAACGGCCAGCTGGTCGACATCTGCGTCCTCTTCAGCGATGTACGGGATTTCACCACCCTTTCCGAGAGCATGCCGCCGGTGGTGGTGACGACCGTGCTGCAGCGCTATTTCGACCGCATGGTGCATGCTGTCCACCGCTATGACGGCACCGTTGACAAGTTCATCGGCGATGGCATGATGGTTCTCTTCGGGGCACCGCGGAAATCGGACGATGCCTGCGGCAATGCGGTGCAGTGCGCGTTGGCGATGCTTACTGAACTCGACCAGCTGAACGTCGAGTTCACCCGCGAGGGGTTGCCGACGCTCACGATCGGCATCGGCATCAATTACGGCACGGTCACCGTGGGCAACATCGGGTCGTCGGAGCGGCACAACTACTCGGCGATCGGCGACGCGGTGAACGTGGCGGCAAGGGTGGAAGGGCTCACCAAGGACCTCGGGCGCAAGATCATCATCACCGAGGCCGTAGTGAGCCGGATCGAGGAACGCTTTCACTTCGATCCGCTGGGCAGTCACAATGTCAAGGGCCACAGCCCGGTCAACGTCTGGGGGATCCGCACGGCGCGCACCGCGCCTGCTGCAGAGGCAGTGGAGGCAATCCAATGAAGAACATCGCTCTCGCATTTTTCCTCGCGGCGACGCCGGCCGCGGCCGCGGACGGCATCGCGTTCATCACCAACCTCAAGGGAGAGGTGGCCGTTGACGGCAACGCGCGTCCGGTGCTGCTCTCGGAACTGGCCCGCGGCCAGAAGATCACCGTGGGCAAGGACTCCCTGGCTTCGGTGATGTACATCGCCAGCGGCAAGGAATATGTCCTGAAGGGCCCGAACGATTTCCTGGTGAGGGACACCGCGATTTTGAGTGCCGCGGGCATTCCCCCCGTCACCCGTGAAACCGACTGGCGCGCGAGCAGCAAGGTCCTGATGCAGGTGGCGCAGACGTCGGCAGCAAGCGTTCGAATGCGCTCGATCGTGCAACCGAAGGCCGACACCGCGCCCAAGCTGCTCTTCCCCATCGAAGGAAGCGTGGCCACCCTCGAACCGACGTTCCGTTGGCGTGGTCCGGATTCACAACCCCAGGGCGAGTTCACCCTCACGATCATAGGGCAGGAGAAGCCCGTGCACGTGGGCAAGTCGGCGGGAGGGAGCTATCGCGTGCCTTCGAAACTGCGCCCCGAGACCGAATACGCGTGGACCGTGGCATCGTTGGGCAACGAGATCGGCTCCGGAAGGTTTCGCACGCTCTCCAGCGAAGCGCTCACCCGTGTGGCCCGGCGCAAGCCTTCCGACAAGTCAGACTTCTCCGATCGTTTGCTCTTCACGTTGATGCTCCAGGAGATGGGGGCGACTCAAGAAGCGCAGGAGTCCTGGGCGCGCCTTGCGCTGGAGCGTACCGACCTCCCCGAGCTGGCCGCCTTCGCGAAGTAGGATGCGGCCGGCCCTCACCGGTTTGCTGCTCGCGTCCGCGCTCGCCGCACACGGCGCCCCGCCGGTCGCGTTCGTGGCGGACATCAAGGGCAATGCCACCATCGAGGGTAACGGCAGGCTATCGTTCCTTGCCGAGCTGCCTCAGGGAAGCCGGCTGCTGCTGGGCAGCGGTTCCACGGCGGCGGTGACGTTCGCGGTGACCGGTGCCGAGTTCACGATCTCCGGTCCCGGCGAGTTCCTCGTGACGGCTGTCGACGTGAAGGCGGAGAAGGGGCCGCCGCCGAGGCGGCGCGCCGTTGCGTCGTTACCCGACCCATCCGTCATCGCTCGCCTGTCCCAAACCGCCACTGCGAGCCTGCGCATGCGCAGCGTGTCGCCTGGCAGTTCTCCCCGGGTGGGCGCGCTCGAGTATCCGGTGCAAACGCGTGTCGCCACCCTCCAGCCGGTGCATCGCTGGCGAGGCGACTCCTCCGAGGGGATCGCCTATACCCTCACGATCACGGACGCGAGCGGCAAGGAGGTCTGGAAAGGCAGCGCCACGCCCGGTGGAACGCAGGCCGCGGTGCGCCTCGCTCCCGAAACCCGCTATTCCTGGAGCGTCACGTCGCCGGCGGGATCGCTGGGCGAAGGGGGATATCAAACCCTTTCGTCGAATGCGATCGCACAGGTCGAAAAATCGCGCACTGGGGCGCATTCCTTCTCCGAGCGAGTCCTGCACGCCGTGCTGTTGCAGGGCCTGGGAGCCGTGCAGGACGCCCGGGCGGCGTGGGCCGATCTGGCTCGCGAGCGGCCGGACCTTCCCGAGGCTGCAGCCCTCGCGCGTTGAATTGAGCGCCCGGGGCTCCTTTGAGCGATAATTTTCGCTTGGGAGGCCATCGAAGAGCCGTGTCAACGCCGTTGAGAGAGAGCATTGCTTCGTTTGCGTTTCGGGCGATCGCCTGGAGCGCTTGCGCGCTCGCGTTCGCGGGCGCGCAGGCGGCCGACCGGGTGGCGTTGCTCATAGGGAACAACCAGTACGCCGCGACGCCGCTTCGCAATGCAGTCAACGACGCCAAGGACCTCGCGGAAGCGCTGAAGGAGCTGGGTTTCACCGTCATCGTGCGGGAAAACGCCTCGCGCCGCGAAATGATCGAAGGCGTCCGCGAGTTCGGCCAGGCGCTCGAAGGCGCAAGCACGGCGCTGTTCTTCTACGCCGGGCATGCGATGCAGTTCAAGGATCGCAATTACCTGATACCGATCGACGCGGCGATGGGCTCGGAAGAGGACATCACCTTCTTCTCGGTGGAGATCGGGCAGATCTTCGATCGCATGGATCGCGCGCGCACCCGCTTCAACTTCATCATCCTCGATGCGTGCCGTGACAACCCTTTTGCAGCGAGTTTCAAGCTGACCAGCGCCGGCCTCGCCCAGATGAGCTCGCCTTCGGGCACGATGATCGCCTACGCGACCGCCCCGGGCTCGGTCGCGGCCGACGGCTACGGCCGCAATGGCATCTACACCAAGCACATTCTCCAGAACATCCGCGTGGCCGACCTGCCGGCCGAGATCATGTTCAAGCGGGTGCGCGAGGGCGTGGAGCGCGAGACGCGCAAGTTGCAGACGCCGTGGGACTCCTCGTCACTCAAGGGCGACTTTGCGTTCAACGCGAGCGCGGCGCGTGGCGCCAGCGCATCCGCTGGAGCGAGCGGTCCCAGCGCGGACATGACATTGCAGATCGAGCGCGAGTTCTGGGCGAGCGTGCGCGAATCAAACCGCACCGATGATATCCGCGCCTACCTCGACAAGTATCCGAACGGCAACTTCGCGCCCCTGGCCAGGAATCGCCTTGACGCGCTGTTGAGCCCGACACGCGTTGCCCGCACCGAGCCTGCGCCCTCGCGAGCGGGCGCTCCACCGCCCGTCCCGCGCGATCCGGCGCCGGAGCTGTCGGCAGCGCCTGGACAGCGTGCCGAGGGGCCGCCCGTGGAAAAACCAGTCGTCATCGCGGCCGCTGCTTCCGCGCCACCACCTGCACCTTCCTCTTCGGGCGTGACAGCGCCAGCGATCACGGCGCCCGCAT
Organism: Burkholderiales bacterium; assembly: GCA_031396185.1. Lineage (GTDB taxonomy): Bacteria > Pseudomonadota > Gammaproteobacteria > Burkholderiales > Usitatibacteraceae > Usitatibacter. The sequence goes on from JANNKG010000144.1 coordinate 5,264, forward strand.
CGACGCTCACCCTCCCGGCGGCCTCCCCCGCCCCGAAGCCCGCCGATCCTCCCCTTCCGGGCCGCGAGATCGCCCCCGGAGTGCGCGAGGTGACCTTCGCTGATGGCGCCATATACCGCGGCGCGATGCGTGGCTCCAGCCTCCACGGCAGGGGTGAATACGTATCGAAGTCCTTCAAGTACGACGGAGAGTTCACCGACGGACTCAAGCAGGGCCGCGGCGTCTACGCCTGGGACAATGGCGACCGCTATGACGGGAAATTCGCCAACGATCGCCCGGACGGCAACGGCAAGTATCACTTCGCCAACGGCGACTCGTACGAAGGAGAGGTACGCGCCGGGATCATCGTGGGCCGAGGCACCTATGCCTCGAAGAATGGCGACGTGTTCGAAGGTTCGTTCACCGGCGGCAAGCCCCATGGGGTGGGCGTATACCGGTTCGCGAGTGGCGATCGTTACGAGGGAGAGATGGACCAGGGCCGGCTGCAGGGCCGCGGGCGCTATTTCTCCAAGAGCGGCGATCGAATAGAAGCGTCCTTCATCGACGGTCGAGCCCAGGGATTGGGGGTTTACAGCTTCGCCAACGGCGACCGCTACGAAGGCGAGATCATCGGCGGGGCCTTGACCGGCCAGGGTGTGTACTTCTACAAGTCGGGCCTCAAGTACGAAGGCGAGGTGCGTGCCGGCCAGCCCCAGGGCAAGGGCGTGTTCTGGTTTCAGGACGGCTCGCGTTTCGAGGGCCAGTTCGAGAATGGCCTCGCCCGTGCGCGCGGCGAGATCGTGCGCCCGGACGGCACCCGTTCCGCCGCCGAGATCGTGGACGGCAACGCAAAGCTCCTCAATTGAAGGGGCGTTCCGGTATAATTCAAGGCTCGATTGGAGGTTTTCATGGCTGAACGCAAACGCACCCGCCGTAACACTCTTGAGCGCCGTTGCCTGCCCAAGGCGTTCAAGCGCCTGTTCCACGGCTCGCCAAAGGGCATCTTCAAGATGCTCGAAGCCATCAAGAAAAACTGAGCCGCGCGTAAAGCGCGGCAGCGGGGCGGTCGTTGGAGCGGACGCTCGGCGCCGCTCAACGACGCGTAGCAAGGTCTCCGGAAAAGAAAGTGGGCCACCCTCGGGCGGCCCTTTTGTTTTGTGAAGCTCGAACTTAGCCGAGCGCGCGGCCCACCACTTCGCCCACGTTACCCGACAGGCCTTGTGCGTCGCGGATCGATTCCAGCGCCGCGCGGGCGTGTGCCTGCCGTCCTGAGTCGTATTTCCTCCAGCGGTCGACGGCGCGCGCCAAGCGCGCAGCGACCTGCGGATTGAGTCGATCGAGTGCCACCAGCTGCTCGGCGACCCAGCGATACCCGCTCCCGTCCGCGGCGTGGAAATGCACCGGGTTGTCCATGGCGAACGCGTGTACGAGCGCGCGGAAGCGGTTGGGATTGCGAATGTCGAAAGCGGGGTGCGCGGTGAGCGCCTTCACCCTGTCGAGCGCCCCTGGCAGGAACGACGTCGCCTGCACGCGGAACCACTTGTCCACTACCAGCGCCTCGTCCTTCCACTTGTCGTAGAAGAGAGCGAGGGCGCGATCACGCTCGGCGCCGGCGCTGTTGGCAAGGCACGCGAGGGCGGCCATCGCGTCGGTCATGTTTTCGGCGCGGCGGAACTCGAGGAAGGCGAGCGCACGCGAGGTGGCGTCGTCAATCGTGCTCACATATTCCAGCGCGGCGTTGCGTAGAGCGCGGCGGCCGGAGGCTGCAGCGTCGGGCGAATAGGGCCCCGGCACGGAGAAATGCCTGAAGGCACCCTCGAAACGGGTGCGATACTTGGTGGCGATGTCGCGCATGAACTGCAGCCGAGCAGCGTGAATCGCGTCCGGGTCTGCCACCTCCATGCATTCGGCGAGGTAGTTCTCCGACGGCAGCTGCAGGCATTCCGCGGCAAACGCCGGGTCGCGCGAGCCGTCACTGATGAGGCGGCCGATCGCTTCGGTGAAGGCCTGCGGAATTTCCATCTCGCGTTCGGAACCCAGCTTGGTGATGCCCGCCAGCAACACCCGTGTCACCAGGGCCTGGCCCGCTTCCCAGCGATTGAAGAGATCGGAATCGTACGCCATCAGGTGGGTGAGCTCGGCGTCGGAGTATTCATTCCTTACATGCACTGGCGCGGAGAAGCCGCGCAGCAGCGAAGGGACCGGTTGCTCTCCCACGTCGGTAAAGACGAAGTCCTGCTCCGCCTCGGTGAGCGCGAGAACCGTCGTGAGCGAGGAGGTGAAATTTCCCTTGCCGAACGTGAGGGCGGGGTCGATTCGAACCGCCATGTCGCGCCCGTCGAGATCGACAAGTCCCACGGCGAACGGAATCACAAACGGCAGCTTCCCCGCCTGTCCGGGCGTGGGCGGGCAAGACTGCTTCGCGTGCAGGGTGTAGGTTTTCCTTCGAGCGTCGTAGGCGCCGGTGCACTCGACCACCGGTGTGCCCGCCTGAGAATACCAGCGCGCGAATTGCGCGAGGTCAGCGCCATTCGCGTCGGCCATTGCAGCGCGGAAATCGTCGCAGGTGACCGCCTGGCCGTCGTGGCGCTGGAAGTAGAGGTCCATCCCGCGCCGAAAGCCCTCTCGTCCGAGGATGGTTGCGTACATGCGCACGACCTCGGCCCCCTTCTCGTACACCGTCGCGGTGTAGAAGTTGTTGATCTCGACGTAGGAATCGGGACGCACCGGATGCGCCATCGGCCCCGCGTCCTCGGGAAACTGGCGTTCGCGCAGCCCGCGCACTTCCTGGATGCGGCACACGGGGCGAGAATACTCATCCTGGCTGTATTCCTGGTCGCGATAGACGGTCAGGCCTTCCTTGAGCGAGAGCTGGAACCAGTCGCGGCAGGTGACGCGGTTGCCGGTCCAGTTGTGGAAATACTCGTGGGCCACTACCTTGTCGACGCCAAAATAGTCGTAGTCGGTCGCGGTGTCCGCCCGCGCCAGGATGTACTTGCTGTTGAAGATGTTCAGTCCCTTGTTCTCCATCGCGCCGGCGTTGAAGTCGGGTACCGCGACGATCATGAAACGCTCGAGGTCGAGCTCGAGGCCGAACACTTCCTCATCCCACTGCATGCAGCGCTTGAGCGACTGCATTGCAAATCCTGCCTGGTCGAGCTTTCCCTTCTCCACGTAGATCTGCAGCAGCGCCTTTTTGCCGGAGCGGGTGGTGAAGTGGTCCTCGAGCAGGTCGAGCTGCGCGGCGACCATTGCGAAGAGATACGACGGCTTCGGAAAAGGGTCTTCCCACCGTGCCCAGTGGCGCGCTCCATCCGCCGGCATGAACCATCCCGTCGGCTCGCCGTCTCCCTGCAACACCAGGTTGCCGTTCGCGAGCAGGTGCGGGAAACGCGCCTTGTCCGCGCAGATGGTGACGGCGTACCGAGCCATCACGTCGGGGCGATCGATGAAGTAGGTGATGTGGCGAAAGCCCTCGGCCTCGCATTGGGTCACCAGGCCCGCCTTCGTGGCATAGAGGCCCTCGAGCTTGGTGTTTTTCCACGGATCGAAGCGGACCACCGTCTCGAGCGTGAACGCCTCGGGAACTTCGGCGATCGCGAGTCGACCTCGGTCGAGGCGATAGTGCCCTGCGTCGAGTCGGCGGCCGTCGATCGCAACCGAGACCAGCTCGAGATCCTCGCCATCCAGGACCAAGGGCTCCGACGGAGTCGTGCGCGCGTTGTTTCGGGCGATCTTCAGCGTGGCTCGAACCGTGGCCATGCCATCGCGAAGGTCCACATCGAGCTCAACCGTCGAGATCAGGAACGCGGGCGGCGTGTAGTCGTGGAGGTTGATCGTCTGGGGGGCGGCGTCACGCATGGAAAAATCCGGGTTGCGAAATCAGGCAGCCTTCTTGCGAAAAAGCGCGGGAACAGCCTGCGCCGGACGCTTGCGCGACGCGCCTTCGCCCGCCGGCTCGACGCTCGCTGCGGCTGCGCTCTGCGAGGGCTGGTAGGGCTTGTCGAAATCCATGCCGCCCGAGTTGCCCGAGGTGCGCGGCGGCGGGGAAGTGGCGTAGCGGGGTGCACGGTCCTCCCGGTTGCGGGGCGGACGGCTTCCGCGCGGCGACTTGGCGCGCTCCTGGCCGGCGCGAGGCTCCTCCTTGCCGCGGGGTTCCTGCTTCGCTCGTGGCTCCTGACTCGCACGCGGGCCCTGATTCGCACGCGATTCCTGGCTCGCACGCGATTCCTGGCTCGCACGCGGCTCCTGGCTCGCACGGCCTTCCTGGCGAGTGCGAGATTCCTGGCTGGGGCGTTGGTCCTGTCTCGCAGGCTGCCCACCCCGTTGCCGGCCACGCCCCGTCCCTCGTGAGGGCTCGGCTTCGGCCGGGTGCAGCGACGGACGGCCCGTTTCGAAGCCCTCGACGTGGCGCACCTCGATCTTCTTGTTGATCAGGCGCTCGATAGCGCCCAAAAGCGGACGGTCTTCGGAGCACACCAGCGAAAGGGCGTCGCCCGACGCGCCGGCGCGGCCCGTGCGTCCGATGCGGTGGACATAATCCTCGGCGACGTGCGGCATGTCGAAGTTCACCACGTGGGGCAGGTCCTCTATGTCGAGGCCGCGCGCCGCGATGTCGGTCGCTACCAGGACCTTCACCTTGCCCACCTTGAAATCCTCGAGCGCACGGATGCGCGCGTTCTGGCTCTTGTTTCCATGGATCGCATCGGCGTTGATCTGGTCGCGCTGGAGCTGTGTGGCAAGGCGGTTGGCGCCGTGCTTGGTCTTGGTGAAGACCAGCACTTGCTCCCAGTCATTGGTGCGCACCAGGTGCGAGAGGAGTTCGCGCTTGCGGCTCGCGTCGACGAAATACGCGTATTGCGTGACCAGTTCCGCAGGCGTGTTGCGCCGTGCGACCTCAACCGTCGCGGGGTCCTTCAGGAACTGCGCGGAAAGCCTGCGGATTTCGTCGGAGAACGTCGCCGAGAAGAGAAGCGTCTGGCGCATCGGCGGCAGCAGCGCGATGATGCGCTTGATGTCGGGAATGAAGCCCATGTCGAGCATGCGGTCGGCCTCGTCCAAGACGAGGATCTGGACCTTGCCGAGGTTCACCGCTTTCTGCCCGACGAGGTCGAGCAGGCGTCCCGGCGTCGCCACCAGGATCTCGACGCCGCGCTTCAACTCCTCGATCTGCGGATTGATGTTGATACCGCCGTAGACGCAGAACGAGCGCAGCGGCAAATGCTTGCCATAGGTCTTGACGCTATCGTGGACCTGGATGGCAAGTTCGCGGGTCGGCGTAAGGATCAGGCAGCGCACCGGATGCAGCGCCGGCGAGAAGCTCTTGGTCGCCAGGGGCGCCAGCCGCTGCAGCAGCGGGAGCGCGAACCCGGCGGTCTTGCCGGTGCCGGTTTGGGCAGCGCCGAGCAGATCGCGGCCCGAGAGGATGACCGGTATCGCTTGTGCCTGGATGGGGGTGGTTTCGGTATAGCCTTGCTCCGCGACGGCGCGAAGCAGCTCGGGGAGTAGCCCGAGGCTTTCGAAGGACGTGCTTATGACAGTCTCCTGAACATGGATCGGCCCCCGAAGGTCTTGCCTTCGAAACCGGTTCAGGCAGATGAAATCGTGCTTGAGGGAAATTCGGGGGGCGGGATTTGCAATCCCTCGCGATAGAACTGCGTCGCGTCCGCGAATCGGTGGGGGGCGTTAACCGGATGAGACGCCACGGTCACCTGAAGACGGATTATACCCGAGAAAACCCCGCATCCCCATTGATTTGCCGGGCTTTTCCCCTTCCGATCGGCAACCTGCCTACTTCATCAGCAGGCCGGCGCGTTCGATGGTCGCGCGCTCGGCCACGAAGGTCTCACGCGCCCATTGGGTATATTCATCGGTCGATTTGTACCAATGCACTTGATCGAGCTGTTGCAACAGCTTCTGGTGCTCCGGATCGTCCATCGTCTTCTTGAATGCGTCGTGCAGGGTTTTCACCACCTTGGGGTCCATGCCCTTCGGGCCCACGATGCCGTAGGGCGAGTAGGAGACCACGTCGTATCCCAGTTCCTTTGCCGTCGGCGCGTTCCAGCGCGCGCGCTGCTCGCCGAACGTGACCAACAGCCGTAAGGTGCCGGCGTCGACGAATTTTCCCCACCCGGTGGCATCCGACTGCGCCATCACGTGGCCGCCCATCAACGCCTGCGTCGAGTCGGCGTTGCCCTTGAACGGCACGTGCAGCAGCTGGATACCGGTTTTGGATGCGACTTCCTCCATGAGAAGGTGCGGGCTGGTCCCGTTGCCGGTGGATCCGTACGAGAGTTTGCCGGGATTGGCCTTGGCATAGGCGACGAAATCCTGGAAGGTCGCGATCGACGAATCGGATTTCACCACGACGCCAAAGGTGTAGCCGCTGATGCCGATGATGTAGGTGAAGTCGCGCAGCGGGTCCCACTCAACCTTCTGGATGTAGGGCTGGCGGAAGGCACTTACCGTCAGCTGCGAGAGCGTATACCCGTCGGGTTTCGCGGTGCTCGCCATCCCGGCCGGGCCGATCATGCCACCGGCACCCGGCCGGTTCTCCACGATCATCGGCTGTCCAAGGTGTTTCGCGGCAATCTGCGCGAACTTGCGAAGGTGCGTGTCGGTCGAGCCGCCGGCAGGCCATGGGCAGATCAGCGTAATCGGCCGGTTGGGAAAATCCTGCGCGAGGGCGGGGCCTGCGCACAGGGCGAGCGCGCTTCCTGCCGCGGCCGCGGCGCGTTGCATCCAGTTCATCGTCACTCCTCCAGAGTTATTGTTCAGCCTTCACGCCCGCGGTGGTGATGACCCTGGACCACTTGGCGATTTCCTCGTCGAGGAAGCGCGCGGCCTGCTCGGGCGTGGTGCCGAGCGGCTCGATGCCGAGCAGCTCCAGGCGACTACGCAGCTCGGTCGCCGCCATCGTCTTCGCCAGCTCGGCGGAGAGACGGTTCACCGCTTCGCGGGGCGTGCCCGCGGGCGCAAGGAACATGACCCACGTCGAGCCCTCGATCGCCGGTCCGCCGCTTTCGGGGAGCGTCGGAACCTCGGAAGCTGCCGCGATCCGTTTGGCCGAGAACATCGCGAGGGCGCGTATCTTGCCCCCGCGTGCCTGCGGCATCATCGAGCTCGGTACGTCCACCATCATCTGGATGTCGCCGGCCATCAGTGCGGCCAGCGCGGGCCCGGTGCCCTTGTAGGGAACGTGGACCATGCGGATGTTCGCCGTCTGCTGCAGGAGCTCGGTGGTCAGGTGCGAGGCCGAGCCGATCCCGCTGGTGGCGTAGGAGATCTTTCCGGGATTCGCGCGCGCGTACGCGATGAATTCGCGGGCGTCCTTGGCGGGAAAATCGTTGTTCACAGTGAGGATCAGCGGTGCGGAGGCGACCAGCGAGATGGGAGTAAAGCTCTTCACGCTGTCGAAGGGGAGCTTGCCGGAGTAGAGCGTCGCGTTGGCCGCGTGCGCCGCGATCACGGTGAGCACCGTGTAGCCATCGGGCGCGCTCTTGGCGGCGAGGTCCGCGCCCACGATGCTGTTGGCGCCGGGCTTGTTCTCGATGACGATCGGTTGGCCGAGGGCTTCCTGAACGCGCTGGGTGACGAGTCGCGTCACGGAATCGGTGATTCCGCCGGGAGGATAAGGCACGATCCACTTGATGGGGCGCGATGGGTAGGGCGCGGCGGATTGCGCGCCGGCCGCCAGGGCGGCAGCGCACACAATCAACGCGATGCAGGATTTCCAGGAGCGCATGGGTCCCTCCCTTCCGGAGACGATCCAGCTTACACCGGCTAGACTTGTCCCATGGATTTGAATTATTCCGCCGAGGAGGTCGCCTTCCGCGACATGGTACGCGGCTGGTTGCGCGACAACCTGCCGGCCGAGCTGCGCGAGAAAGCAGTGGCCTACGACCACTTTACCCGCGAGGAGCTGATGCGCTGGCACGCCATCCTCGCCCGCCAGGGCTGGATCGCCCCGGCCTGGCCCGAGCAGTGGGGCGGCAATGGATGGAGTCCGGTGCAGCGCTACATCTTCGAGGAGGAATCGGGCTACGCGGGATCTCCGCCGCTGCTCCCCTTCGGCCTTGCGATGTGCGGCCCGGTCCTGATCCGCTTCGGCACCGACGCGCAGAAGGCGCGGTTCCTGCCGCGCATCTACCAGGGCGAGGACTTCTGGTGCCAGGGCTATTCGGAACCCGGCTCCGGATCGGACCTGGCCTCGCTCAAGACACGGGCGGTGCGCGACGGCGACCACTACAGGGTGAACGGCCAGAAGACCTGGACCACGCTCGCGCATTACGCCGACTGGATCTTCTGCCTGGTGCGCACCGGTTCCGCCGACGAGAAGAAGCAGGAGGGCATCTCGTTCCTGCTGGTCGACATGAAGAGCCCCGGCATCACAGTGCGTCCGCTGATGCTGATGGACGGCGGCAATGAAGTGAACGAAGTGTTTTTCGACGATGTGCGGGTGCCATTGGAAAACCGGGTGCACGACGAAGGCAAGGGGTGGGTGGTGGCGAAGTATTTGCTCTCCCACGAGCGGCTCAATACGGCGCGAATCGGCACGTCGCGGCGCGAGCTCGAGCGCCTCAAGGCGTTCGCCGCGCGCCAGGTGAAGGACGGCAGGGCGCTTCTCGAGGACCCGCGCTTCCGTGACCGGCTGACGCGCCTCGAGGTCGAGCTCACGGCGCTCTCGATCACCAACCTGCGTTTCCTGGACCAGCTGCGCGGGGGGCGCTCGCCCGGCGCCGAAGCTTCGATGCTGAAGATTCGCGGCACCGAAATCCAGCAGATGTTGACCGAGCTGATGATGCAGGCCGCCGGCCCGCTCGCGCAACCGCTTGCCCCCCGGGGAGAGGCACCCGATTTCGATCTGTTCACCGCGGGCCTTGCGCCTCGCTACTGCAATTTCCGCAAGGCCTCGATCTACGCGGGATCCAACGAGATCCAGCGCAACATCATCGCCAAGATGGGCCTGGGGTTGTAACGATGAACTTCGACCTGAGCGAAGAGCAGCAACTGCTCGCCGAGTCGGTTAGGCGCTTCTTGGCGCGCGACTACGCGTTCGAGGCGCGCAAGCGCATCGTCGCCGCGCCCGAGGGCATGAGTGCGCCGGTATGGCAGACGTTCGCCGAGATGGGGCTTCTCGGGCTGCCGCTGCCCGAGGACGCCGGCGGCTTCGGCGGCGGCGCGGTGGACATGATGAGTGTCATGGAAGCCATTGGGGACGCGCTCGTGGTGGAGCCCTACCTTCCGACCGTGGGCCTGGGAGCGCAACTCGTCGCCCGGGCCGGCAGTCCCGCGCAACGCGCCGCAATCCTGCCTGCCGTGGCCGACGGCAAGATGAAGCTCGCCTTCGCATCGACGGAGGAAGGCTCGCGCTACGATCTCGAGCGGGTTGCCACCCTTGCGCGGCGCGAAGGCGGTGCTTACGTGATCGACGGCGCCAAGCGTGTGGTCATCGGCGGGCCGCTCGCCGACCTTATCGCCGTCTCGGTACGCACCTCCGGGGCGCAGGGCGATGCGCACGGCATCAGCTTGCTGTTGGTGGATGCGAAGTCGCTGGGACTCGCGATGACACCGTACCGCACCCTCGACGGGCTGAGCGCGTGCGACCTTCTCTTCAAGGGCGTTCGCGTCGATGCCGATGCGCGGCTCGGCGCCGAAGGCGAGGCGCTGCCGGTCATCGAAGCCGTGGTCGACTACGCCACCGCCCTGGTGTGCGCGGAGGCGGTGGGCGCGATTCGCTACGCCAACGAGGCCACCCTCGAGTACCTCAAGGCGCGCAAGCAGTTCGGCGTGCCGATCGGTACCTTCCAGGCGCTGCAGCATCGCATGGTCGACATGACCATCACCTACGAGCAGGCGCGCTCCATGGCGAGCCTCGCGTGCACGGTGGTCGATGCCGCTCCCGATGCGCCGGAGCGGCGTCGTGCGGTATCCGCGGCCAAGATCAAGATTGCGGACGCCTGCCGCCACGTGAGCCAGGAAGCGGTCCAGCTCCACGGCGGAATGGGGATGACCGAGGAGCTCAAGGTAAGCCATACGTTCCGGCGGCTCACCATGATTGCGCAGCAGTTCGGCGACGCCGACCACCACCTCGCACGTTTCGCGGCGCTGTCCTGAGACTCAGGGATCGGCAGGGCACCACTGCCGGGGCCGGTAGACCAGGACGGTCTCGGCGGCAACGCGGCGCAACCGGCCCTGCACGTCCGAATCCACGTCGAGGCCCTCCAGGAACGGCAACTGATCCGGCGAGACGCCACTGATGGTCGTCGCGATGACCAAGGCCGCCAGGAACGCGCCTGCCGGCGCGGAGTGGTTGCCGTCGGCGGCGTAGAGGGCCAGCGTCGAGTCACGCGCCAGGGCCAGGTCCCAGGCCTGGCCGATCGGTGCCACGCACGCGGGCTCCCGCCGGGCGATGGATACGTGCAGATCGTAGATGCGTTGCGTCTCGTTGACGCCGCGCACCGGCCACTCGGGAAACAGGATCGGCACGGCCCTGGCGGTGCGTGCCATGCGAATCAGGCTCTCGGCTCCGGCGGTGGAATAGTCGTACAGCCCGCTCATGCTGTACTTCTGGGCCTGGAGCACCACATGGCTCCAGTTTCGTTCGAGCAGCTGCAGCGACGGTCCATGGGTCGCGCGCTCCTCGAGGAACATCCACCCGGGCGCCTCCACGTAGTAAACGGTCGTGCCGGGACGGGCTGTGCGGATCATCGCGGCGACCATGCCCGGCAGGTCATTGAATGACGTGTGGCTGTTGCCCATGAACAGCAGCGAGACGTCGGCAGGGGAGGATGGCGGCGGCGTACCGCCTGCGGATCCGCCGCTGCCGCTGCCACTGCTGTTGCTGCCCCCGCCCCCGCAGCCGGCGACAAGGGCGCCCAGCATCAGGACCAGGGCCAGGGCGATGCGCGCGGTTCGCGAAAGGTTGTGCATATCCGACGCTAGCGTCGAACGCCGGGGACGGGTACCCCATTCGGGGTGAATGGAGGAAAAACGGACCTTCTCAGGAGGCCTGAACTCAGCCGTTGAACGTCTTGCCCTCGGCGGCAAGGCGGGTAAGGAGCGACGCTGGTGTCCAGAACGCGGGATCGCCGTGGGGATTGGCGGCGAAGCGCCCCATCGATTCGACCACCCGGGCAAGTCCCACGGTGTCCGCGTGGAACAGGGGGCCTCCGCGGTGCCGCGGGAAGCCATAGCCAGTGAGGTAGACCATGTCCACGTCGGAGGCGCGTTGCGCGATGCCTTCCTCGAGAAGGCGCGCGCCTTCATTCACCAGCGCGTAAACGCAGCGCTCGACGATCTCGTGGTCCTCGATCCTGCGCGCCGCGAACCCCTTCTCTTGCCGGTATGCGTCGATCATCGCGTCCACCGACGGGTCGGGAATCGCCTCGCGCCCTCCGGCCTCGTAGCGGTACCACCCGGCGCCGGTCTTCTGCCCGAAGCGACCCACCTCGCAGAGCCGGTCGGCGACGCGCGAGATCACCATGCCGGGTTTCTCGACGTAGCGCCGCTTGCGCACCGCCCACCCGATGTCGTTGCCGGCGAGGTCGCTCACGCGAAACGGGCCCATCGCCATTCCGAACGCCTCGAGCGCGCGATCGACCTGTGCGGGCGTGGCGCCCTCCTCGAGCAGGAACCACGCCTGGCCGTAGTACTGCGCGAGCATGCGATTGCCGATGAACCCGTCGCAGACACCGGAGACCACCGCCGTCTTGCCGGTCTTTTTCGCCACCTGCATCACGGTAGCGAGCACGTCCGTGGCGGTCTTGTCGGCGCGCACCACCTCGAGCAGCTTCATCACGTTCGCGGGACTGAAGTAGTGCATGCCCACCACATCCTGCGGGCGCCGCGTAGCCGCAGCGATCCGATTCACGTCGAGGGTCGAGGTATTGGTGGCCAACACCGCGCCGGGCTTCATCACCTCGTCGAGCTTTCGGAACACCGATTCCTTCACCCCCATCTCCTCGAACACCGCCTCGATCACCAGGTCGGCGTCGCGGATCGCGTCATGGGAAAGCGTAGGCTTGAGGAGCGCCATGCGCTGCTCGACCTTTTCGGGGCCAAGCTTTCCGCGTTTCACCGCGCCTTCGTAGTTGCGGCGTATCGTGGCCACGCCCTTGTCGAGTGCCGCCTGGTTGGTCTCCAGGAGCGTGACCGGCAGGCCCGCGTTGAGGAATGTCATCGCGATACCGCCGCCCATGGTCCCCGCGCCGACGACGGCGACCTGATCGATGCGCCGTGCGGGAGTCCCTGCGGGCACGTCGGCAATCTTGGCCGCGGCGCGCTCCCCGAAAAAGGCGTGGCGAAGGGCGCGTGACTCGGGTGACTTCATCAGTTCCATGAAGGCCGAACGCTCGAACGCGATGCCTGCCTCGAACGGTTTCGTGGTCGCGGCTTCGACCGCGTCGACGCATCGCAACGGCGCGGTCAGGTGCTTCGACGCCGCTGCGGCCTTCGAGCGGGCGAGCGCGAAGATTCCGGGGTCGGATGGGGGATCCACGGCCTGGTCGCGCACGCGCGCATGCAGGGTCCCGGCGACTGCCGCTTTGCTCGCGAACTCCACCGCGCCGGCGTGCAGGTCTGCGGAAATCACCTGGTCGACGAGGCGCGTTCCCGCGAGCTTCTCGACCGGCACCGGTTCGCCAGAGACGATCATCTCGAGCGCGCGTTCCACGCCGACCATGCGCGGCAGGCGCTGCGTGCCGCCGGCGCCAGGAATCAACCCCAGTTTCACCTCGGGGAGCGCGAAGCGCGCACCGGGGGCGGCAACGCGGTAATGGCAGCCGAGGGCGAGCTCGAGCCCGCCACCCATGCAAGTCCCCGCGATCGCGGCCACGACCGGCTTGGCATTCGATTCGGTCGCGGCGATGACATCGAGCAGCGTCGGCGCGGCCAACGCCCTGGGTGTATTGAACTCGCGGATGTCCGCGCCCCCCGAGAAGAGCTGGTTGGCGCCAATGAGGACGATGGCCACGACGCCGGGGTCGGCGTTGGCCTTCTCGAGGCCTGCGATGATCGTGCTGCGCAGCCCGTGGCCTAGCCCGTTCACGGGCGGGTTGTCGAGGGTGATCACGGCGACCGTACCGTGGGTGCGATAGGCCGCGACGCTCATTTTCCCGCCGCCATGCGTTGCTTATCCAGGTCGATGTCGATGTACTTCCAGAAGCTGGTGCTCGCGACCATTGGGCGATGGTATCCCACGACGTGCGGATACCACATGTCGGTACGGATGCGGTGGGTGTTGATCTTCCAGGGCGCGTAGGCCACCACCAACCGGGTCATCTCGTTGAAGACCTGGGTGCGCTCGCGACCATCGGGCATCGACCAGGTCTTCTCGAACAATCGGTCGAAGGCGGGAAGGTTGAAGCGCGAGAGATTGCCTTTGTAGCCCGCATTGGGGCCGTAGAGGGTCTGCAGGGTGTCGTGGGCGTCCGGTGCGGCGGCCGAGCCCCCGAGCTGCCAGGTCATGAGCTTGCCCGCGCGCGCTTCCTTCAGCAGGTCCGGCCACTTGGCTTTCCGCACCGAGAGGCGGATGCCGATGTCGTCCATGCTGCGCTTCCAGAGCTCGTCGATCTGCTGGTCACGCGCGGTGGGCGAGGAGTTGTGCTTGAGCACCAGCGGACTGCCGTCGGGCATCTCCCGATAGCCGTCGCCGTCGCGGTCCACGTAGCCGAACATGTCCAGCAACGCCTTGGCCTTGGGCACGTTGTACTCGCCGGCGATGGTGCGCAGGCCCGGATCGTACCCTGCAACGCCCGGGCTGTAGGGCGTCTGCGCCGCGATCGCCTGGTTCTTGCGGATGATCGCGATCTCGTCCTGGGTCTTGTAGGCGAGCGAGATGGCGCGCCGCAGCGCCACCTTCTCCGGCGTGTACCCGCCCACAACCGGATCCTCCATGTTGTAGAAGTTGTAGGTGAGGTCGAGGGCCGGGACCTGCTCCATCTGGATCCCGCGCTTGGCCAAGTTCGGCGCGAGCTTGTTGTTGGGCATGCCCTGGTTGGCGAACTCCTCGGGCACCTGGTACATCAGGTCCATCTCCTCGTTCAGGAACGAGAGCCAGCGCGGCTGCGTCTCCTCGATGACGGAAACCTCGATGCGTCCGACCATCGGCAGTCGCTTGCCCTTCATCCTGGCGAGGATTTCCTGCCCGCGCTTGTCGTCGGCCGCGGGCTGCCCATCGAAGTAGTCCTCGCGATAGTTGGGATTGGCCTCGAGCACCATCTTCGAGGACCGTTTCCAGAACGTGAGCCGGTACGGGCCCGTGCCCACCGGATGGGAGCCGACGTCCTCGCCGTACTTCTCCACCACTTCGCGCGCCACCGCGCAGGAGATGCGGCAGTCGGCGAAGTTGTAGATGAAGACGTAGAGCGGCTTGGCGAGCTTCACCTGGAAGGTGTAGCGGTCCAGCGCCTTCAGCCCCTCGATGGGCGCGTCGTAGTCGAACCGGTCGGACTTGCGCGCCTTTTCAATTGCCTCGGTGCTGCCCACGATGTGGCCCTCGATCTCCCCGAGCTGCGAGGCGCGCAGCTTCGGATCGAGCACGCGCTTGATCGAGTAGACGTAATCCTCAGCGGTGAGCTCGCGCTTGCGGCCGTTGAACACCGGATCGTCGGCGAAGTGGATGCCGGACCGCACGCGGAAGGTATAGGTAAGTCCGTCGGCGCTGATCTCCGGCAGCCCCTCGAGGGTGTTGGGCTTGAGCTTCGCGGGCCGCGCGAGGTAGGCGTAGTGAAGGGGCGTGTCGAACATCGCGCCGTTCACGATGTTCGAGTAGAGGTCGCTCACCCGTGGCGGATCGAATGTGGACTCCGCGATCTCGAAGGCGTAGCGGAACACCTTGGCGGGATCGGCCGCGGGGGTGGACGCGGCGGCCGCGAGCAGGAACAGGGCCAGAAGCGCTTTCATTTGGCCCCCATTTCCCCCTACTTCTTCGCGGAGCTGACGTCGTAGGCGTCGGGGCTGGTGGGAATCGCCTTGCCCTCCCGGTCGCGCAACACCGGCACCTTCGGGTCGCCCGCCTTGTAAACCCGGGCGTTCGGAGTTCCGGTCACGACCGGCGCGGCATCTCCCTTCGCCGCGGAGGCCTTGGCCGCCTCGGCCTTCTTCGCAGCCGCGGCCTTCTTCGCCTCCGACTTCCGGCGAGCTTCCGCCTTCTTCGCGTCGGCCGCCTTCTTGGCCTCGGTGGGCGTTGCGGGCTGGGCGCCCTTAGGCGCGGACTTGCGGTCATCCGCCGCCACTTGCGCGGCTGCGCTGGTGGCCGCGAGCATCAATGCCAGGGCGAGGGCGGGGAGCATTTTCATCGGGATCTTTCGTGAGGTAGCGCGGTTATCTTACCGGGACGCGTGCGAGATCAATGTCGAGGTACTTCCAGAAATGGTTGCCGAGCATCGCGGGGCGGCGGTAGCCGACGACCCACGGATACCACATGTCGGTGAGGATGCGGTGCGTCTGGAACTTGGTAGGCGCATACGCGACGATGAGTCGCGTCATCTCCTGGTAGAGCCGGGTGCGCTCGGGGCTATCGGGGATGACGCGGGCCTTTTCGTAGAGGCGGTCGTAGGCCGCGAGCTTGAAGCGCGAGCGGTTGCCCTTGTAGCCCTCGTTGGGGCCGTAGTAGGTTTGCAGCCAGCTGTCGGCGTCCGGCGCGGCCGCGGAGCCGCCGAGCTGCCACATCATGAGCTTCCCGGCGTTCGACGCCTTCAGCAGGTCCTGCCAGCGCGCCTTGCGCACCGTGAAGCGGATGCCGATGTCGTCCATGCTGCGTTTCCACAGCTCGTCGTGTTGCTGGTCACGCGCGGTGGGGGTCGAGTTGTGCTGCAGCTCGAGGCGCCCGCCGTCGGGCGATTCCCGGTAGCCGTCGCCGTCCCGATCCAGGTAGCCGAACATGTCGAGCAACGCCTTGGCCTTGGCCGGGCTGTACTCGCCGGCACTGGTGCGGAATTCCGGATCGTGGCCCGCCACCCCTGGGCTGAAGGGCGTCTGCGCCGGGATTGCCTGGTTCTTGCGGATGATCGCGATCTCGTCGCGGGTGTTGTATCCCAGCGAGATGGCACGGCGCAGCGCGACCCGCTCCGGGGCGTAGCCACCGATCACCGGATCGTCCATGTTGAAGTAGGCGAAGGTCAGGTCGAGGGCCGCGACCTGGTGCATTACGATTCCGCGCCGCGCCAGGTTGGGGGCCAGCGCGTTGTTGGGCATGCCGATGTTGGCGAACTCCTCGGGGACCTTGAAGATCAAGTCCATCTCGCCATTCAGGAACGACAGCCAGCGCGGCTGGTCCTCCTCGATAATCGCGATCTCCACACGCCCGACCATCGGCATGCGCTTGCCCTTCTGCAGGGCGAGGATCGCTCGCCCCACCTCGTCGGTGGCTTCCGCGTCGAAGTACTCCTCGCGAAAATCCGGATTGGCTTCGAGGACCAGCTTGGAGGCGCGCTTCCAGAAAACGAGCTTGAAGGGCCCGGTACCCACCGGATGGGAGCCGATGTCGTCGCCGTGATGCTCGACAACCTCGCGCGCGACCGCGCATGTGGCGCGGCAATCGGCGAGGTTGTAGATGAAGTTGTAGAACGGCTCGTTCAGCTTGATCTGCAGCGTGTAGCGGTCGAGCGCGACCAGCCCCTCGAGGGGCGCGTCGTAATCGAAACGGCCGCTCTTGCGTGCCTTGGCGATGGCCGCGTCGCTGCCCGCGATGATGCCTTCGATCTCGCCCAACAGCGGCGCGGCGAGCTTCGGGTCCATGAGGCGCTTGATCGAGTAGGCGTAATCCTCCGCCACCAGCTCGCGCTTGCCGGCCTTGAACGCGGGATGGTCGGTGAAGAAGATTCCCGGCTTCACGCGCAGCAGGTAGGTCTTGCCGTCGGCGCTGATCTCGGGCATCGACTCGAGCGTGAGCGGCACCAGCTTCAGCGGCCGCGCCAGGTAGTCGTAGTCGAGCGGCGTCTCGAAGATCGCGGACTCGATGAAATTGGAATAGATGTCGCTGGTCTTCTGGGGGTCAAGGGTGGTCTCGGCGCGCTCGAAGGCGTAGCGCAGGACCTTCCGATTGTCCGCAGCCTCCGCGCTCGCGGCCGCAAGGACCAGCATGAACAGCAGCACCCGGATCATCCGACCGCCAGCGCCTTGGGAGCCTTGCGCTTCCACGCGCGTGCGAGCCCGAGCTTCACGCGCCCCGGGCCGCGGGAAGGATGAGCACGATCAGCTTGCGAGCGTGGTATTGCATCGCGCCTCCGTCATGAACTCGCGCAGCGCCTTCGCCGTATGGCCGCGCGCGCCCGCCTTGAGGAAGTCGTCGGGAACGGCCGCGAGCACCACGCGCCCGCCGGCGTCCCCGCCCTCGGGGCCCATGTCGACGATCCAGTCGGCTTCGGCGATCACATCGAGATTATGCTCGATCAGTACCACCGAGTTGCCCGCGTCGACCAGGCGATGCAGGACGCGAATCAGCTTCTCGACGTCGGCCATGTGCAGGCCCACCGTCGGCTCATCGAGCACGTAGAGCGTGTGTTGCGCGACCGAGGCGCGGCCGGGCCGGGGTGCCTGGTGGGTGCGGACCTTGGAGAGCTCGGTCACCAGCTTGATGCGCTGCGCCTCGCCCCCGGACAGCGTCGGGCTCGCCTGGCCGAGCGTGAGGTAGCCCAGACCCACGTCCTGCAGCAACCTCAGGCAATGGTGGATCGAGGAGTGGTGGGTGAAGAACTCCACCGCCTCGTCGACGCTCAACGCAAGGACCTCGCCAATGCTCTTTCCCCGGAGGTGGACGGCGAGCGTCTCGGCATTGAAGCGCGCGCCGTTGCAGACCTCGCAGATCACCTTCACGTCGGGCAGGAAACTCATCTCCACCGTCTTCATGCCTTGCCCGTCGCAGCCGTCGCAGCGCCCTCCGGCGGTATTGAACGAGAAACGGCTCGCGGTGTAGCCGCGAATGCGCGCTTCCTGGGTGTCGGCAAACAGCTTGCGGATGTGGTCGAAGAACCCAACGTAGGTTGCGGGGCACGAGCGTGGCGTCTTGCCGATCGGAGTCTGGTCCACCTCGAGCACCCGGGTCACCGCCTGCCACCCCTTGATCGATTTGCAGCCGGCGATCGGCCCGGAAGACTTGCGATCGCGCGCGCCGGCGACCAGGCGGGAGAGGTTTTCGTGCAACACGTCGCGCGCGAGCGTCGACTTGCCCGAGCCCGACACGCCGGTGACGACCGAGAGCCGCGCGAGCGGCAGGCGCACGTCGATGTCCTTCAGGTTGTGCAGCCGCGCGCCCTGCACCTCGATGGCGGCCGCGGTCCGCGGGACGGCGCGGCGCGGCTGGACCGGGTGCTGCAACGGGTAGCGCAGGAAATGGCCGGTGAGCGAGTCGGGGTTGGCCTTGAGCTCTTCGGCGTTGCCTTGCGCCACGATGTATCCGCCGAGGCGGCCCGCGCCCGGACCGAGATCGATCACGTGCTCGGCGCGCCGGATCGTATCCTCGTCGTGCTCGACGACCACCAGCGTGTTGCCCTTTGCGCCGAGGCGCGCGAGCGTGTCGAGCAGGATCTGGTTGTCGCGCGGGTGCAGGCCGATGGTCGGTTCATCGAGGATGTAGCAGACTCCGCGCAGATTCGAGCCCAGCTGCGCCGCCAGCCGGATGCGCTGCGCCTCCCCACCCGAGAGCGTGGGCGCGCCGCGATCGAGCGACAGATAGCCCAGGCCCACCTGCTCGAGAAATCCCAGGCGCGCGATCAGCTCGGCCAGGATGTCGCGGGCAATCTCCTGCTCGCGCCCCGCCACCGAAAGTTTCTCGAAAAAGGTATGCGCCCTGGAGATCGGCTGCGCGCTCATGTCGGCGATCGACTGGTCGCGAAACCGCACCGCCAGCGCTTCTTTGTTGAGGCGCTTGCCGTCGCATTCGTCGCAGGCCTCGTCCAGTTCCAGCCATTCAACCCAGGAATCGAGCACATGGTCCTGGGTGCCCGTGCGCGAGCGTTCCTCGTCCCACTTCACTTCGTCGATCTTCAGACCGGTGCCGTAGCAGGCGGCGCACCAGCCGTGCTTGGAGTTGTACGAGAAGAGGCGCGGGTCGAGCTCCGGGAAGCTGCGTCCGCACGAGGGGCAGGCGCGCTTGACCGAGTAGATCTGCACGTCGCGGTCCCCCCAGCCGGCGCAGCACACGTGCATGACACCCTTGCCGGCTTCGAGGGCGGCCTCGACAGCGGTGCGCAGCGCCTTCTCGTTCGCCGGCCCGACCTCCAC
>JANNKG010000159.1:0-13744 GCA_031396185.1 Burkholderiales bacterium
ATCCCCAGGCGTCGCCGTCGACCCACGGGCCGCCGTGCACCACGACCACCAGGGGCAGGTTCTTTCCGGAGCCCGTCGGCGGCAGCGTAAGGTAGGCGGGGATCTCGAGGCCGTCGCGCGCCGGATAGCGCACCGGCTGCATGCGCGCCATCTCTTTCGGCTTGATCCACGGCGCCCGGTCGACGAGCCACTCCAGCTTTCCGGACTTGGTGTCGAGCAGGTAGAACGAGCCGGGCGAGACATCGGAGTAGGCCCCCACCAGCACCAGCGAGCGGTCGCGCGACCACGACAGGCGGTTCACCGTTTCCGGCAGCGCGGCGTCGACACTGCGTTGGATGCGCGCGAGCGCCTCGTCGAACCACGCGGCGCCCCCGCGGTCGGCATCGAAGAGCACGCCCACGGGACGGCCCTCGTCGAAGCGCAGGTCGCCCAGGTCCACCTGGGGATGCGCGGCCATCACTTCCCCGAATCGCTTCTCCGCGGGCTCGTAGCGCACCAGCGCCGCCTTGTCGCGGGTCCTCTGGTCCGCGACGATCAGCGCCTTGTCGTCCTCCGTCACGGCGAGGGGCGCCCAGCCCGGGGAGGTCTGCGAGGAGTCGTCGAGCTTTTGCCAGGGAGCGTCCGCACCGGCGCGGTAGTAGGTACGTACGCGGCCGCGGTCGAAGACCCTCATCGCGCGCGGCACGCCGTTGTTGTCCACGACCCACGACTCGCCCTCGCCCGAGTCCGGCTTGCCGAAGCCGAGCGAGGTCCGTCGGCCGGTGCGCGTGTTGACTCGAAACAGGTCGCCCGCCGTCCCGCCGCCGGCGGAGGCCACGAACTCCTGCGCGATCACGTCGTCGGTTTCGCCCGGAAGCGTGCGGACCAGCACGAGGTAGCGGCCCACGAAGCGCACGCCGCTGCTTGCCTGCTCGTCCCTGCCGCCTTCCGAGATCATCCGCCCCTCGGCGCCGTCGCGGTCGATCGCGTAGAGCGCGCCGCCCTTCGCATCCCACGCCTGGGTGCCGATCGAGCCGGTGCGCACCAGCAGCCGCTTGCTGCTCACCCAATGCATCTCGACGATGTCGCGCGAGTCGAAGCCGGTGACCGGCACGGGCTTGCGCGTCTTGGTGTCGAGCACCACCAGGTTCTGGCGGCCGGCCACCGGCGACAGTGCCGCAAGCGAGGCACCATCCGGCGAGATGCGCATGGAGGCAAAGCGCGCCGGCTGGAACAGGTGCTCGACCGTCGGGGGCTGGGCCGCGGCGGTGCCGGCGGCGAGCAGTAACGCGAGGATGAAGGCTTTCATGGGGGTTCCTTTAACGCGTGTTCGAATCGGGATTGACCGTGCCGAGCTCGATGCGCGCGGGCGCGCTCCAGCCCTTCCTGCGATGCTCGGCCACCACCGTGGTGAAGATTCCGCCGCGCACGAAGAACTTCGCCGTGAGCCGCATGAAGCGCGGCGCCGTGGCGGCGACCAGCGTATCGAGGATCTCGTTGGTCACGGCCTCGTGGAACTTGCCCTGGTCGCGAAACGACCCGATGTAGAGCTTGAGGCCTTTCAGCTCGATGCATTTTCGATCGGCGACGTAGTCGAGGAAGAGCGTGGCGAAATCGGGTTGGCCCGTCTTGGGGCACAGGCACGTGAACTCCGGAATCTGCATGTGGATCGCGTACTCGCGCTCGGGCTTCGGGTTCGGAAAGGTCTCGAGCGTCGGGGCCGTGGGTATTTTGCGGGGCACGGGTTGCGTTCCGGGTAAAATCACTATTCTACTGAAGGCTTAGATTTTCTTGGAGCCTTAAAACAATGACTTACCAGCGCCCCGTTTGCCCCGGGGCGTTGTTGCATAAAGAGCTGCCCCCGTGCGACTGACCTCCGTCAAGCTTTCCGGCTTCAAATCCTTCGTCGATCCGACCTCCATCGCCGTCCCCGGCCAGCTGGTCGGCGTTGTCGGCCCCAACGGCTGCGGCAAGTCCAACGTGATCGACGCCGTGCGCTGGGTGCTGGGCGAGTCCTCCGCCAAGCAGCTGCGCGGCGAACACATGCACGACGTGATCTTCAACGGCTCGTCCGGCCGCAAACCGGTGAGCCGCGCTTCGGTCGAGCTGGTATTCGACAACTCGCTCGGGCGCATCGGCGGCGCATGGGCAGCCTATTCCGAGATCAGCGTGAAGCGCGTGTTGTCGCGCGATGGCGACTCGAACTATTACCTGAACGCACAGCATGTCCGGCGCCGTGACGTGCAGGACATCTTCCTCGGCACGGGCCTGGGCCCGCGCGCCTACTCGATCATCGAGCAAGGGATGATCTCGCGCGTCATCACCTCGAAGCCCGAGGAGCTGCGCGTGTTCCTCGAGGAGGCGGCCGGCGTGTCCAAGTACCGCGAGCGCCGCCGCGAGACCGAGTTGCGCCTCGAAGACACGCGCGAAAACCTCTCCCGCGTGGGGGATATCCAGTCGGAGCTGGGCACGCAGATCGAGCACCTCGCGCAGCAGGCCGAAGTTGCGGTGCGCTACCAGGATCTGCACACGCAGCTGGCGCTCAACCATAATTTGCTGGCATTCACACGCCTGCGCGAGGCCGAGCAGGCGCGAAACCGCCACACCAACGAAGTCCAGAAGGTGCAGGTGGCGCTCGAGAGCGAGACCGCGAAGCTGCGCGAGTCGGAGCGCGCGCTCGAGCAGTTGCGCAGCCGCCATTACGAGGAGACCGACCAGCTGCAGGAGCTGCAGGGCGGTCTTTACGCCGCCAACGCGGAAGTCCAGGCGCTCGAGCAGGAGATCACCTTCCTCGCCGAGAATCGCCGGCGAATGGGCGCGCAACTCGATGCCCTGTCGCGCGAGGCCGCCGAGGTCGAGCACCGCATTGCGCAAGCCCGCGCCGAGCGTGATCGTTGCGAGGCCGCCATCGCGGAGGCGCGCGGCGCCATCGAGGCGCGCGAGGCGGACCTGGCGGGGACGCGAGAGCGGCTGCCCGCGGCGGAGGCGCTGGCGCAGAAGGCCGCCGCCGAGGTGCGCTCGACCGAGTCGGAGATGAATGCGGCGGAGCAGGAACAGGGCCTGCACCAGGCGCGCGAGTCGCATTCGCTCAAGCTGCTGTCGCAGCTGGAAGCGCGCAAGAACCGCCTGAAGCAGGAGAACATGGCGCTGGTGTTCCCGGAGCCGGACAAGCTCGCGGCCCTGGAAGCGCAGCGCGCCGCGGTCATCGAGCGGGTGTCCGGGCTCGAGGGCACGCTGCGCGACGCCGAGGCGCGCCTGCCCGCGCTGGAATTGCAGCGCAGCACCGCGCTGGCCACGCTGCAGGAGGCGATGCGCAGCCTTGCCGGGCTGGAAGCGTCGCTCAAGGCGCTGCAGTCGCAGCAGGAGCGGCTCGACACGGACGCCAAGCTCAGGGACTGGATGCAGGCTCACGCGCTGGAGCGCGCCGAGCGCCTCTGGCAGGCGATCCACGTGGATGCCGGCTGGGACGATGCCGTCGAGGCCGCCCTCGGCGTGCGCCTGAATGCGG
Source organism: Burkholderiales bacterium (assembly GCA_031396185.1). Classification (GTDB taxonomy): domain Bacteria; phylum Pseudomonadota; class Gammaproteobacteria; order Burkholderiales; family Usitatibacteraceae; genus Usitatibacter. The sequence continues at coordinate 3,488 of JANNKG010000159.1, forward strand.
CCCGGCTGGGAGACGATTCGGCGCTGCCCGCGCTGCTGCGCGATGCGCCTCCCGGGAACTTCGCGGTGTTCGTCGAACGCGGCGCGGCCGAAAGCGCAGGCGCCGCGTCGCACCTGAAGCCGCTGGCCTCCGTGGTCTCGAGCTCTCGCGCCGGGGTTTCGGCCTACCTCAAGGATTCGCTGGCCAACGTTTTCATCCTGCCGGACGGCGAGGATGGAATGGAGCTCGCGCGGGTCCTGCCCGCCGGCGGCCTGCTGGTCTCGAATGCCGGCCACCTTTTCACCCGCCAGGGCGTGGTGTTCCACGGCCCGCAATCGGAGCTGCACGGCGTGCTGCAGCGCCAGCGCGAGATCGAAGGGTTGCAGGGACGCATTCCCGATCACGCGCGCGCGCGCAGCGACATCGAAGCGGCGCTGCGCGGCCTCGAGGATGAACTGAAGTCGGGCCAGGAGCAGGCGCGGCGGGTGCGGGAGGATTCGACGCGCGCGCGCCAGGAAAGCCATTCGCTCGAGGTCGAGTACCTGAAGCTCTCGCAGAGCTCGCAGCAGGCGGAAAAGCGCCGCGAGGCGATCCGCGAGGAGCTCGCGACGCTCGACGAGGAAGAGGGGCGCGAGCGCCTGGAAATGCAGGAAGCGCAACACGGCCTCGCGGCCGGCGCGGAAAAGATCGATGGAGTCGTCCAGCGCCTCGAAAGCCTGGAGCGCGCAGCCACGGAGGCGCAGCGATTGCTCCTGGACGCGCGTACCGCGATTTCCGCTACCGAGCGCGCGGTGTCGGAAGCGCACTTCAGCGAGCGCAGCGCTTGCGACCGGGTGGAAGCCCAGGGGCGCCTTGCGGTCTCGCTTGCCGAGCGCCTGCAGGCGCTTGCCTCGAACCGCGAGAACGTCGCGGCCGAGCTGGGGCAGCTGGAGGAGGGCCAGGTCCGCGAGAAGCTGCAGTCGGCCCTCCAGGTCAAGTCGGAGCGCGAAAAGCTGCTGGGCAATGCGCGCGCGGGCCTCGAGCACATCAGCGGGGAGTTGCGTGGCCTGGAGGAGGGGCGCCTCGCTGTCGAGCAGAACCTGAATCCGCTGCGCGACAGAATCACGGAGCTACGCATCAAGGAGCAGGAAGCCGCGACGCACGCCGAGCAGCACGCGCAGCAACTTGAGGAGGCGGGCGTCACGCGCGAGGAGATGGCCGAGCGCCTCGAGAAACGGGTGCGCTCCGCGGGGATGCAGGCCGAGATCAACCGGCTCACCGAGGAGATCGCGGCGCTGGGGCCGGTGAACCTCGCCGCGCTCTCGGAGCTGGCCACGGCGCGTGAGCGCAAGGACTTCCTCGACGCCCAGGCGAGCGACCTGAATCAGGCGGTCGAGACGCTGGAGAGCGCGATCAAGCGCATCGACCGCGAGACGCGCGAGCTCCTCCAGGACACCTTCGAGGCCGTCAACACGAACTTCCAGGAGATGTTCCCGGCGCTCTTCGGCGGCGGCCAGGCGAGCCTCAAGTTGACCGGCGAGGAAATCCTCGATGCGGGCCTGCAGGTGCTCGCGCAGCCGCCGGGGAAGAAGAACCAGTCGATCCAGCTGCTGTCGGGCGGGGAAAAGGCGCTCACCGCGATCGCGCTGGTGTTCGCGCTCTTCAAGCTGAACCCCGCACCCTTCTGCCTGCTCGACGAGGTGGACGCGCCGCTGGACGACTCCAACACCGAGCGCTTTTGCGACCTGGTGCGGCAGATGTCGGCGCAGACGCAGTTCCTCTTCATCACCCACAACAAGATCACGATGGAGCTTGCCAGCCAGCTGGTGGGCGTGACCATGCCCGAGCCCGGCGTCTCGCGTATCGTCGAAGTCGACATCGAGGGCGCGATGGAGCTTGCCCGGAAACAAGCCGCGTAAGGGGGGTATGACTCGAGATGAGTGACCTGCAACTTGCCCTGTTGGCCGGCGGCGGCGTGTTCATCGCCGTGGTGATCGCCTTCAACGTGTGGCAGGAGCGGCGCGCGCGCGGGCGTGCGGAGGAGGCCTTCGGCGAGCGCCCCGCCGACGCGCTCTTCGAGGCGCCGGCCGTGGAGCGCCGCGAGCCCACGCTCGGCGCGATGCCCGTCGCGGGCAACTTGGACGAGACCATGCCGCCCTCGCCGCGCAAGGTGCGCGCGGAGGAGCTCGAGGCCCCCGGCGGGCCCGCGGCCGAAATCTCGAGCCGCATCGACACGGTGGCGGTGATCCTCGCCGACGACCCGGTGATGAGCGAGCAGCTCGAACCCCTGCTCGACGTCCTGCAGTCGCAGACCACGCCGGTGCACGTGGAGGGAATCGTCGACGAGCAGTGGCATCCGATCGCCAGCAGCCCGCGGCGCAGCTGGCGCGAGCTGCGCGTGGGCCTGCAGCTCGCCAATCGCGGCGGGCCGATCGCCGAGGAGGAGATCGAGCGTTTCAACCGCGCGATCGCCGATTTCGCCGCGACCGTGGGCGCGGTGTCGCAGCGGGAAGCGCCGACCGCGGCATCGGCGCGCGCGCGCGACCTGGATGGTTTCGCCGCCTCCGCCGATATCGAGGTCGCGATCAACGTGATCGGGCAGTTCGGGGCGACTTTCGCGGTGTCCCGGGTGAAATCGCTCGCGCTCGAGCACGGCATGTCGGAGACCGGCAGCGGGGACCTGGTGAGCTTCGCCGCCGACGGCACCGTGGAGTTCATGATCCGCCGCTTCGACGAGGCCCAGGCCAAGGCCGCGGTGCATTACTACACCGGCATTACTTTCGCCCTCGACCTGCCCCATGTCGAGGACCCGGCCGCAACGCTCGCCGCCATGGTGCGCACCGCGCAGGATTTCGCCGAGAAGCTTGGCGGCCAGCTGGTGGACGACAACCGCCGGGCGCTGTCGGAGCCGGGCCTCGCCTCCATCCGTCGATCGCTCGAGAAAATCGTGCACGACATGGAGGCGCACGGCATTCCGGCGGGTGGCGCGCTCGCGCGAAGGCTGTTTTCCTGACATGGCCGTCCCGCGAGCGGCGTTCGCTCGCGCCGAGAAGCTGCGGCGCGAGATCGAGCGCCACAACCGCCTCTATTACAACGAGGCCGCGCCCGAAGTCCTGGACGCCGAGTACGACGCGCTGTTCCGCGAGCTGCAAGGTCTCGAGTCGGACCATCCCGAGTTGCAGGTTCCCGATTCGCCGACCCTGCGAGTGGGCGCGGCGCCGAGCGACGGATTCGCGGCGGTCGCCCATCGCGTGCCGATGCTCTCGCTTGCCAACGCGTTCGAACCGGAGGACGTCGCCCACTTCGACCGCCGTTGCCGCGAGGGGCTCGAGGTCGAGCCGGTCGAGTATGCGTGCGAGCTGAAGTTCGATGGGCTCGCGGTGACGCTTGCCTACGAGGATGGCCTCTTCGTCCAGGGAGCCACGCGCGGCGACGGTTCGACCGGCGAGGATGTGACCCCCAATTTGCGCACGGTTCGCTCGATCCCGCTGCGCCTCGACCTGAAGAAGCCGCCGCGCCGCCTCGAGGTGCGTGGCGAGGTGTTGATGTTCCGCCGCGACTTCGAGGCGATCAACAAGCGCGCCCTCGCGGCGGGCGAGCGCACCTTCGTGAATCCGCGCAATGCCGCCACCGGAGGGCTGCGCCAGCTCGACCCCCGGCTCACCGCGCGGCGCCGGCTCTCGTTCTTCGCCTACGGGGTGGGCGCGCACGAGGGCTATGCGATGCCGCCGGCCCACTCGCAGCTCCTCGATGCGCTCGACGAGATGGGATTTCCGGTGACGAAGGACCGGCGCGTGGTGAAGGGCGTGGAGGGACTCTTCGAGTTCTATCGCGAGGTGGGGGAAAAGCGCCCGGCGCTTCCCTATGACATCGACGGCGTGGTCTACAAGGTCAACCGCTTCGCCGACCAGGCGCGCCTCGGCTTTGTCTCGCGCGCGCCGCGCTGGGCGGTGGCTCACAAGTTTCCCGCCGAGGAGGCCACCACCGAGATCGAGACGATCGACATCCAGGTGGGGCGTACCGGCGCGCTCACGCCGGTGGCGCGGTTGAAGCCGATCTTCGTGGGCGGCACGACGATCGTGAACGCCACGCTGCACAACGAGGACGAGGTGCGCCGCAAGGACATCTGGAAGCGCGACACGGTGGTGGTGCGCCGCGCGGGCGACGTGATCCCCGAGGTGGCGCGCGTGTCCAGTCCCGGCCCGCGGACACGTGCCGACTGGTTCGACATGCCGGACAAGTGCCCGCGCTGCGGATCGGCGGTGGCACGCGGCGCGGAGGAGGCGATCCTGCGCTGCACCGGCGGGCTCTTCTGCCCGGCGCAGCGCAAGCAGGCGCTCATGCACTTCGCTTCGCGCCGCGCGCTGGACATCGAGGGGCTCGGCGAGAAGCTCGTCGACCAGCTCGTGGAAGGCGCCGTGGTGCGCACGCCGGCCGACATCTTCAAGCTGGGCGTGGCAAGCCTCGCCGCATTCGAACGCATGGCCGAGAAATCCGCGGCCAACGTCCACGCGGCGATCGAGAAGAGCAAGGAGACGACCCTGGGCCGGTTCATCTACGCGCTTGGCATCCGCAACGTGGGCGAGGTGACGGGCAAAGACCTCGCGCGTCATTTCGGCTCGCTCGAAGCGCTCATGGACGCGAGCGTCGAGCAGCTGCAGGAGGCCCCCGACGTGGGCCCGGTCGTGGCCGAATCGATCGCTGCCTTTTTCCGCGAAGCCCACAATCGGGAAGTGATCGGCGAGCTGCGGGCCGCTGGCGTGCGATGGCAGGACGGCGCCCGGGCGAAAGCGGCCACCGCGGGAGCCTTCGCGGGTAAAATCGTGGTGCTCACAGGAAGCCTCGCCAGGATGACGCGCGACGAGGCCAAGGACCGGATCGAGGCGGCGGGCGGCAAGGTGACGGGATCGGTGTCGAAGAAGACCGATTACGTCGTCGCCGGCGACGAGGCCGGATCCAAGCTCGACCGCGCCAGGGAACTCGGCGTCGCGGTGCTGGACGAAGAGAAGTTCCTCAAGCTGCTCAATTCACAAGGATGACCCTCCCCCCTGCCTGAATGACCCTCACCCCGACCCTCTCCCAGGGGAGAGGGAGAACAGGGGAGAGGGAGAAAAAAATTATGCAAAAAGTCACCAAGGCTGTGTTTCCCGTCGCGGGCCTCGGCACGCGCTTCCTTCCCGCCACCAAGGCCTCTCCCAAGGAGATGCTGCCGATCGTCGACCGGCCGCTCATCCAATATGCGGTCGAGGAGGCGGTGGCCGCGGGCATCACCGACCTGATCTTCATCACCGGCCGCGGCAAGCGCGCCATCGAGGACCACTTCGACAAGGCCTACGAGCTCGAAGCCGAGTTGCAGGCGCACGGCAAGAACAAGCTGCTGAAGGAAGTGCGCGGGCTGCTTCCGGACGGAGTGCAGTGCGTTTACGTGCGCCAGGCCGAAGCATTGGGCCTCGGGCACGCGGTGATGTGCGCGCGCCATCTGGTGGGCGATGAGCCGTTCGCCGTGATCCTGGCCGATGACCTCATCGACGCCCAGGTGCCGGTGATGAAACAGATGGTGCTGGCGCAGGCGAAGACCGGGGGCAGCGTGATCGCGGTGCAGGACGTGCCACGCGCGGATACGTCGTCCTACGGCATCGTCTCGGCCGAAAAGGTCTCGCCGGGATTGTCGCGCATGTCGGCGATCGTGGAGAAGCCCAAGCCCGAGGAAGCGCCCTCGACCCTCGGCGTGGTCGGGCGCTACATCCTCAGCCCTCGCATCTTCCATTTCCTCGAGAACCTGCGCCCGGGCGCGGGGCGCGAGATCCAGCTGACCGATGCCATCGGCCGGCTGCTGCGCGAGGAGTCGGTGATGGCGTACGAGTTCGAGGGCCGGCGCTACGATTGCGGCTCGAAGCTGGGCTACCTCCAGGCGACGGTAAATTACGCGCTCAAGCATCCGGAGCTCGCCGACGACTTTCGCGCGTTCCTCGACACCACCGTCGGCAGTGGGGCAGGGCGCGGGTCGTGAAGGGACACCAGGAGGCGCTGCGCCTCCTCGCGGAAGCCGAAATCGTTTGCACGCCGGAACGCGTCCAGAGGGAGGTCTCCCGCATGGCGCGCGAGATCACCGCGGAACTCGATGGCGAGTTCCCGGTGGTGCTCTCGGTAATGGGCGGGGCGGCGGTATTCACCGGCCAGCTCCTGCCGCAACTCGCCTTTCCGCTCGAGTTCGGCGCCATCGAAGTCACGCGCTACAACAACGATATCGAGGGCCGCGAGATCACCTGGCGCCTGCCCCCGCGCGACAACGTGCGCGAGCGCACCGTGCTGGTGGTCGACGACATCCTCGACGAGGGCATCACGCTCGCTGCGATCCGCAAGACGCTGGTCGACATGGGCGCGCGCAGGGTTCTTAGCGCCGTCTTCGCCGACAAGGACCTCGGTCGGGCCAAGCCGGTGAAGGCGGATTTCGTCGGCGTGACCGTTCCCAACCGCTACGTGTTCGGCTTCGGCATGGACGCCTACGGGTTGTGGCGCAACCTGCCCGCGATCTACGCCCTCAAAGCATGATCGCGATCATCGGCGGCAGCGGGCTCACGCAGCTCGCGAACCTCGAAATCACGCGCCGCCAGATCGTGCGCACCCCCTATGGCGAGCCGTCGGGGCCGCTCACCTTCGGGCGCATGGGTGCGAGCGAGGTGGTGTTCCTCGCCCGCCACGGCTATGGCCACACGCTGGCGCCCCACGAGATCAACTACCGCGCCAACCTCTGGGCGCTGCACCTCCAGGGCGTGACGCGGATCATCTCGATCTGCACCGTGGGCGGCATCGCCCGGGCGCTTGGCGCCGGCACGATCGCGCTTCCCGACCAGATCATCGATTACACCTGGGGGCGCCCCTCGACCTATTTCGAAGGCTCCGAGCAGCCGGTGACGCACATCGACTTCACCCATCCCTACGACGAGGACACGCGGCGGATGGTGCTCGGGGCGGCGCAGGCGGCAGGCGTGCCGCTCATCGACGGTGGAACGTACGCCGCGACCCAGGGCCCGCGCCTCGAGACCAAGGCCGAGATCGACCGCCTCGATCGAGACGGCGCGACCATGGTGGGAATGACCGGCATGCCCGAAGCCGCCCTCGCGCGCGAGTTGCGCGTAGGCTACGCGGCGCTTGCCGTAGTGGTGAATCCCGCGGCGGGGCGTGGCAGCAGCGCGCACGCGGTCTCGATGGCGGAAATCGGGCGCGTCATCGAAGAGACCATGGGAAAGGTACGATTGATCGTTGCCAAAGTGGTGGAGCGCCATGACGGTTCGTGACGTGCTGCGGATGGGCCATCCGGTCCTGCGCGAGAAGGCCCAGCCGGTCGAAAACCTGGCCACGCCCGAGCTGCGCGCGCTGATCGCGGACATGAAGGAGACCATGGCAGCGAAGAGCGGCGCGGGCCTGGCGGCCCCGCAGATCGGCGTGAGCCAGCGGGTGGTGATCTTCGGCGTGGAAAGCAACCCGCGCTATCCCGACGCGGAGCCGGTGCCCTTTACCGTGCTCGTCAACCCGAAGATCGTGATGCTGAGCCGCGACGTGGACGAGGACTGGGAAGGGTGCCTCTCGGTGCCCGGCATGCGCGGCGTGGTGCCGCGTTACACGAAGCTGCGCTACAGCGGGTTCGACGAGGAAGGCAATCCGATCGAGCGCATCGCCGAGGGCTTCCACGCGCGTGTGGTGCAGCACGAGTGCGACCACCTCGACGGGATCCTGTATCCACAGCGCATGACCGACATGCGCACTTTCGGTTTCACCAAGGAACTCTTTCCCGACGAGGACATAGCCGATGACTGAGATCGAGCACGACGCGGGCCGCACGGCCCCGACGGGCACCACCCACTTCCTCTACGCGATGCACGCCGTCTCGCCCTTCACGCTGTGGTCGCTTTCGCTGCTAGCCGTGATCATCGGGGCGTTCACGCGCGACTCGGTGCGCGGCACCTGGGTGGAGAGCCATTACTCGTGGCTGTTGCGCACCTTTCTCTGGGGAATGGTATGGCTGGTGATCACCTCGGTGGTGTTCACCGTCACGGTGATCGGGATCTTCTTCCTGTGGATCCCCTGGGGCATTCTCACCATCTGGTACCTCTACCGCGTCGCGCGCGGCTGGCTGCGGCTGAACGACGGCAAGCCGGCGCCTTCTTGAATCGCTTGCGGTTCGCGGCGCCGGCACTTCTCCTCGCCCTCGCCGCCTGCAGCCGGGGCGAACCGCCGGTTGCGGGCGCCCCCAATGCCGTGACCGTCGTCATCGGGCACGCCGGCCCGCTCACCGGAGGCATCGCCCACCAAGGCAAGGATGACGAGAACGGCGTGGCGCTCGCCGTCGCCCAGGCCAACGCGCGCGCCCTCGTGATCGGCGGCAAGGTGGTGACCTTCCGCATGCAAAGCGAGGACGACCAGGGCGACCCGAAGATCGGCACCGCGGTCGCTCAGAAGCTGGTCGATGCAAGGGTCGCCGCCGTCATCGGCCACCTCAACTCGGGCGTGACGATTCCTGCATCCGAGATCTACAGTCGTGCCGGCATTCCGGTGATCTCGGGTTCGGCGACCAATCCCGAGCTGACGGAACGCGGCCTCAAGGGCGTTTTCCGCACCGTCGGGCGCGATGACCAGCAGGGACCGGCGATCGCGGCGTATATCGCGGGCGAGCTGGGGGCCACGCGCGTGGCGATCATCGACGACAAGACTTCCAATGGCGAGGGCCTGGCCACCGAGGTGGAGAAGTCGCTGAAGGGTGCGAAGGTGGCGATCGTCGGCCGCGAGCGCACCACCGACAAGGAAACCGATTTCAAGGCGATCCTCACGCGCATCAAGCAGAAGAATCCCGACGTGGTTTTCCACGGCGGCATGGATGCGACCGGCGGCCTGCTGCTGCGGCAGGCGCGGGAACTGGGGATCAAGGCGCACTTCGCCTTCGGCGACGGCGCGTGCACCGACGAGATGGCGCAGCTCGCAGGCGCGTCGGGCGAAGGCCTCGCTTGCTCGCAGGCGGGGCTGCCCGCGGCGGCCGCGAGCCGCGAGTTCCGCGACGCATTCAACGCGAAGTACGGCCCCACCAAGCTCTACGCGCCGTTCTACTACGACGCGACCAACGTGGTGATCGAGGCGATGCGCCGCGCCGACTCGGTCGATCCCGCGCGATTCACGCCCGAGATCCACAAGCTCACGCTCGCGGGGGCCACCGGCCGCATCGAGTTCGACGCCAAGGGCGACCGCAAGGACGCCGAGATGACCATCTTCCGCATGAAGGGCGGGCAGATCGTCCCCGTGGCCATCGTGAAGGGCGGGGTTTCCGCGCCGTTCATCCCCCCGAGCTAGCCGCCTGGGGCGTCACGCCCCTGCAAGCTTGTGCAGCGCCGCGATGATCGCCTCGCGTGATGCGGGGTCGTCCACCGCCTCGCCATTGACCACGAACGCATCCTCGGCCCGCGCGCCGAGGGTAGTCACCCGCGCATCGATGAGGTTCAGGCCGTGTTGCAGGAGCAGGCGCGCGATCGACGAGAGGAGGCCGGGGCGGTCCGCGCAGCTCACCGTCACCATCCAATGGCCCGCCCGCCGGTCGGGCGCGATCTCCACCTGGGGCTCGATCGGGAAGTGTTTGACCCAGCGCGACACGCGCCCCTCGGGCTGCACCTCGATCGGAGCGTTGGCGGCAATGCGCTCGACCAGCTGCGACTCGATCTTCTGGATGAGTTCGCGGTAGTGCTCGCCCGCGCGGGTTCGCGACAGCACCTGGAAGGTGTCGAGCGCGAAGCCGTGCTGGGTGGTGTAGATCTTGGCCGCCGCCACGTCGAACTGCATGCGCTCGAAGAAGCCGGTGATACGTGCGAAGAGCCCGGGCTGGTCGGGGGCGTAAACCAGCACCTGCAGGCCCTCGCCCACCGGCGAGAGGCGCGCCCGCACGATCGGCTTGTCGGGCGTGATCCGGTTCCAGAGCGTGCGCGTATGCCAGCCGATCTCGACCGCCTCGAAGCGCTGGAAGTAGTTGTCGTCGAGGCGGCCCCATAGCGCCTCGTGCTTGCCGGTGACGGGAACGTACTGGCGGAAGATGCGCAGCGCCTCGTCCTTCTTCGCCGCGATCCAGGAAGCCGCGTAGTCGGTCTCCCCGCGCAACACCCGGCGGGTGTAGCGGAACAGGTCCTCGAGCAACTTGCCCTTCCACGCGTTCCACACCGCGGGACTGGTGCCGCGAATGTCGGCCACGGTGAGGATGTAGAGCGCGGTGAGCGTGCGTTCGTCGCGAACCAGGGTTGCGAACCCCGAAATCACGTCGGG
>JANNKG010000226.1:0-8053 GCA_031396185.1 Burkholderiales bacterium
CTTCCCCGTCCACGTGAACCAAGCGGCCTACCTCCTGCGCGCGATGGAAGGGACGCCGGCCCACCTGCGCCTGCTCCAGCTCGCGGCCGTGAACCACGTCGTCGCCCTGCACGATGCGCCCTTCGCGGACGCCTTCGGCGGCTCGCTGATCTCCGTCTTCGCGCGCCTCGGCGGCGGCATCTTCACCAAGGCGGCAGACGTCGGCGCAGACCTCGTCGTCAAGATCGAGGCGGGTATCCCGGAGGACGATCCGCGCAACCCCGCGGTGATCGCCGACAACGTCGGCGACAACGTGGGCGATTGCGCGGGCATGGCCGCGGACCTGTTCGAGACCTATGCGGTGACGCTGATCGCGACGATGGTGCTCGGGGCGCTGTTGCTCGCGAACTCGCCGGCCGTCGGCAACGCGGTCGCGTACCCGCTGGTGCTGGGCGGCGTGTCGATCATCGCCTCGATCATCGGCTGCTACTTCGTGAAGACCGCCGAGGGCGGCAAGATCATGAACGCGCTCTACCGCGGTCTCGCCGTGGCGGGAGCGCTGTCGCTCATCGCGTTCTACTTCGTCACCGACTGGATGATGCGCGACGTGATCGCCGCCTATCCGGTCCCGGGCGTGACGGTGCTCAAGCTCTGGGGCACCTGCGTCGTGGGCCTGGTGCTTACCGCGGCTATGGTGTTCATCACCGAGTACTACACCGGGACGGATTTCGCGCCGGTCAAGCACGTGGCCGAAGCCTCGACCAAGGGGCACGCCACCAACATCATCGCGGGGATCGGCGTATCGATGCGCTCGACCGCCTGGCCGGTGCTGTCGGTGTGCCTGGCGATCTGGGCGTCCTACGCGCTCGCGGGCCTCTACGGCATCGCGATCGCGGCGACCTCCATGCTGTCGATGGCGGGCATCATCGTGGCGCCGCGATCGCGGCGACCTCCATGCTGTCGATGGCGGGCATCATCGTGGCGCTCGACGCCTATGGCCCGATCACCGACAACGCGGGCGGTATCGCCGAGATGGCCGACCTGCCGAAGGAAGTGCGCAACGTGACGGACCCGCTGGATGCGGTGGGCAACACGACGAAGGCGGTCACCAAGGGCTACGCGATCGGCTCCGCGGGCCTCGCCGCCCTGGTGCTGTTCGCCGACTACACCCATCGGCTCGAGGAAGCCGGGCGCCACATCACCTTCGACCTGTCGAATCCGGCGGTCATCATCGGCCTCTTCATCGGCGGATTGATTCCGTACCTGTTCGGTGCGATGGCGATGGAAGCGGTCGGGCGCTGCGCGGGCTCGGTGGTGGAGGAAGTGCGCCGCCAGTTCCGTGAGATCAAGGGAATCATGGAAGGCACGGCCAAGCCCGACTACTCGCGCGCCGTGGACATGCTCACCAAGGGCGCGATCAAGGAGATGATGATTCCGTCGCTGCTGCCGGTCCTCTCGCCGATCGCGGTGGCGCTGATCGTCGGCTTCCTGATGGGCAAGGACGCGGGCGTGCAGGCGCTCGGTGGCATGCTGATGGGCACGATCGTGACCGGCCTCTTCGTGGCGATCTCGATGTGCACCGGCGGCGGGGCGTGGGACAACGCCAAGAAGTACATCGAGGATGGCCACCACGGCGGCAAGGGCAGCGATGCCCACAAGGCCGCGGTGACCGGCGATACCGTGGGCGACCCCTACAAGGACACCGCCGGCCCCGCCGTCAACCCGCTGATCAAGATCATCAACATCGTGGCGCTGCTGATCGTGCCGCTGCTGTAATACCCTGCCTGTGCCCTGGGGAGAGGGCGCAGGCGAGGGCCGTGACGACGAGATCCAAAACAACAAACAACAAAGGGAAGAAAAATAATGAATAGCCAAGCTGGCGTATGCATGGCGCTCGCGGCAGCCGCGCTTTCGAGCGGCTGCGCCACGATAGTGAGCGGCACCAACCAGAGCCTGTCCGTTGAAACCCGACACAAGGGCAACGCGGTTGCCGGCGCCTCGTGCAAGCTGATCAACGACAAGGGCACGTGGTTCCTCGTCACTCCGGGATCGGTCACCGTGCATCGCGCTTATGGCGACCTCGCGGTCAACTGCGAGCACGAGAAGCTTCCGCCCGGGTCCATGCTGGTGAAATCCTCCACGAAGCCGATGGCGTTCGGCAACATCCTCTTCGGCGGCCTGATCGGCGTGGGTGTCGACGTCGCCACCGGCTCGGCCTACGACTATCCGAGCCTCATCAGCCTCGAGCTTGGGTTGGAGCAGGCGGCACCGGCTGTTGCGATTCCGGTAAGCGAGACACGGAAATAGGCACATGCAAGCAGGGCGACGAGGGCCGCTTCACGCGGCCCTTTTCATTCAGGCCATAATCGCGCCTCCATGAAAGTCATCGTCCTCGGAGCGGGCGTGGTCGGCGTGTCGGCGTGTCGTGCGCCTGGTACCTGTGGCGCGACGGGCACGAGGTGACGGTGCTCGAGCGCAACCCGGGCGTGGGCCTCGAGACCAGCTTCGCCAACGGCGGGCAGCTCTCGTACAGCTACGTGGCACCGCTCGCGAGCCCGTCGGTGATTCCGAAGATCCCTCCGTGGCTCCTGCGGCGCGATTCGCCGTTGCGCTTCCGCCCGGCGCTCGACCCCGACCAATGGCGCTGGTGCCTGGCGTTCCTCGCCGCCTGCAACCAGCGCACTGCCGACCTCACCACCCAGCGGCTGTTGCGGCTTGCTTTCTACAGCCGCGACCTGATGCACGAGCTGGTGCGCACCCAGTCGATCGATTTCGACTACGTGCAAAACGGCAAGCTCGTGGTGCACACGCAGCGCGAGTCGTTCGAGGCGTCGGTGCGGCTGATGGAGTACCAGCGCACCCTGGGCGCCGAGCAACGCGCGATCGACGCGCTCGAGTGCGTGGAGATCGAGCCCGCGCTCGCCGACATGGCCACGCGCATCGAGGGGGCGATCTATACGCCCACCGAGGACGTCGGCGACACCTACAAATTCTGCAACGAGTTGATGCGCCTGATGGGCGCGGGGCCGAACCCGGCGGCGTTTCGCTTCGGCATCGAGGTCGAGCGCCTGTTGCCTTCCCGCGGCCGCCTCATCGGGGTCGAGACCAGCGCGGGAGTCTTCGAGGCCGATGAGTACGTGCTGGCCCTCGGAACCAACGCACCCTATCTCCTCAGGCCGCTCGGCATTCGTGTGCCGGTGTATCCGCTCAAGGGCTACAGCCTGTCGCTGCCGGTGGTGAACGAATCCTGCGCGCCGAAGATCAGCGTCACCGACTTCAAGCGCAAGGTCGTCTACGCGCGCATCGGCGATGAACTCCGCGTCGCCGGCATGGCGGACCTGTCGGGCAAGCGCGCCGAGATCGACGTCGAGCGCGTCGACCAGCTGGCGCAGGAAGTCAGGAATACCTTCCCTCGCGCGACAGACTTCGGCACGCTCAAGCCCTGGTGCGGGATGCGGCCCGCGACGCCGAAGGGCACCCCGGTGATTGGCGCCACGCCGCACGCGAACCTGTGGCTCGACGTGGGACATGGCGCGCTGGGCTTTACGCTGGCGCTGGCCACCGGGCGGATCGTCGCCGATCTCGCGACGGGACGGAAGGCGGCGATTCCCCTCGATGGATTCACGCTAAATGCCTGACACCCGTTTTCCCTGAGGAGAACCCATGGCTCTCGATTTCTACCATTGGCGATGAACTTCACGGTCGCCGCGAGGGACGGGGAGGCGCGCCGCGGCACGCTTACGCTCGCCCATGGCGCGGTCGACACGCCGTCCTTCATGCCGGTGGGAACCTACGGGACGGTGAAGGCGATGAGCCCGCTCGAGCTGGTCGAGGGCGGCGCGCAGATCGTTCTCGGCAACACGTTCCACCTGTGGCTGCGGCCCGGCCTCGATGTCTTTGCCGCCCACGGCGGGCTGCACCGCTTCATGGGTTGGAACGGCCCGATCCTGACCGACTCGGGCGGCTTCCAGGTGTTCAGCCTGGGAGCATTGCGCAAGATGAGCGAGGAGGGCGTCACCTTCCAGTCGCCGATCAATGGCGATCGCCTGTTCCTCACTCCGGAAGAATCGATGCGCATCCAGCGCACGCTCAACTCCGACATCGTAATGGTGTTCGACGAATGCACCGGCTACCCTGCGACCCGCGATGAGGCGGCCGACTCGATGCGCCTGTCACTTCGCTGGGCGGCGCGTTCGAAGGCGGCGCACTCGGGCAATTCCAACCAGATCTTCGGCATCGTCCAGGGTGGCATGTACGAGGAGCTGCGCGACGAGTCCCTCGCGGGCCTCGTGGCTACCGAGGTCGAAGGCGCCGCGGGCTTCGACGGCTACGCGGTGGGCGGCGTCTCGGTGGGCGAGCCGAAAGAGGAAATGGCGCGCATCGTTGCGCACATGGGCCCAAGGCTTCCGGCTGGCACGCCGCGCTACCTCATGGGGGTCGGTACGCCGGAGGACATCGTTGGCGCGGTCTGCCGCGGCTTCGACATGTTCGACTGCGTGATGCCTACCCGTAACGCGCGCAACGGCTGGCTCTTCACACGCCACGGCGACGTGAAGATCAAGAACGCGCGGCACCGCGAGGACACCGGGCCGCTCGATCCGCACTGCGCGTGCTACACCTGCCGCAATTTCTCGCGCGCGTACCTCTACCACCTCCACCGCGCCAACGAGATCCTGGGAGCGCGCCTCAACACGATCCACAACCTGCACTACTACCAGGAGCTGATGAGGGGCCTGCGCGCGGCCATCGAGTCGGGGTCGCTGGCCGATTTCAGCGCGCGTTTTCGCTCCGCCCGCATGGTAGAATCCCCGGTTGGTTAGTACGTAAAAAATCCTGTCGATTCAACCATTTCCGCTCGGAGCAAGAGTTCAATGATCGGGACCGCGTACGCACAGACCGCCGGGAGTGCCTCGAGCGGGGACACGATAATGGGCATGCTGCCCATCATCCTGATGTTCGTCATCCTCTACTTCCTCATGATCCGCCCGCAGATGAAGAAGGCGAAGGAGCACAAGACGATGCTCGAAGCGCTGGCGAAGGGCGACGAAGTGGTCGCCGTCGGCATCCTCGGCAAGATCGCGAAGATCGGCGACAGCTACGTGAGCCTCGAGATCGCGCCGAACACCACCATCCAGGTCCAGCGGGGGGCGGTCACGACGCTCCTGCCCAAGGGCACCATCAAAGACGTTCAGTAAATGCGCATCGATTTCGCGAACACCTGTTCATGAACAAGTACCCCCTGTGGAAGTACGCCATCATCGCGCTCGCGCTGGTGGTGAGCCTGCTGTACGCCGCCCCGAACCTGTTCGGCGAGGTGCCCGCGGTCCAGGTCGCGGGCCTGCGCCCGACGGTGAAGGTCGACGAGGCGATGCGCAAGTCGATCGAAGACGCGGTGAAGGCGGCCAACGTGACCATCACCGAGAGCGAGTTCGCCGACGGCGCGCTGCGGCTGCACTTCGCCGACACCGACGCGCAGATCAAGGCGCGCGATGCGATCCAGCCCAAGGTCGGCCAGGGGTTCGTGGTCGCCCTCAACCTTGTTCCGGCCTCGCCGCATTGGTTCCAGGCGCTCGGCGCCCGCCCGATGTACCTCGGCCTGGACCTGCGCGGCGGCGTCCACTTCCTGCTGCAGGTCGACATGCGCGCCGCCGCCATCAAGTCGGTGGAGCGCTACCTGGGCGACGCGCGCGGGTTGTTGCGCGAGAAGAAGGTCTATTACTCCGGCATCGCGCGTGACGGCAAGCGCATCGTCATCCGTTTCCGCGAGCCCGAGCAGCGCGCGGCGGCGGTGAAGCTCCTTGGAGAGCAGATCCCTGATCTCGTCGTCCGCGAGCAGGAGTCCGGCGGCGAAAGCGCGCTCGAAATCACCGTCAAGCCCGAAGTCGAGAAACGCGAACAGGACCTGGCGCTGCAGCAGAACATCCAGACGCTGCGCAATCGGGTGAACGAGCTCGGCGTGGCCGAGCCGATCGTGCAGCAGCAGGGCGCCGACCGCATCGTGGTGCAGCTGGCCGGCGTGCAGGATCCCGGACGCGCCAAGGACATCCTCGGACGCACCGCCACGCTCGAAGTCAGGCTGGTGTCGGAGGAGCACGCCGCGGGCCCCGGCCAGGACGCGTTCTCCGCCTACAAGGACCAGCCGGCACCGTTCGGCACCGACAAGTTCTTCGACCAGGAAGGCCGCACGGTGCTGGTGAAGAAGAACGTGCTCATCACGGGCGATCGCATCAAGGACTCGCAGCCCGGATTCGACTCGCCCGAACGCGGCGGCGGCGCGGTGGTGAGCATGGCGGTGAGCATGGCGCTCGACGACACCGGCGGGCGAATCATCCGCCAGGTGACGCGCGAGAACCTGAAGAAGCGCATGGGGATGCTGCTGGTCGAGAAGAACTCCACCGTGGTGCTCACCTGGCCGGTGATCCAGGAGGAGTTCGGCAATCGCTTCCAGATCTCGGGCATGCCGAGCACCCAGGAGGCGAAGAACCTGGCGTTGCTGCTGCGCGCAGGTGCGCTGGCCGCGCCGATGGACATCATCGAGGAACGCACCATCGGCCCGAGCCTGGGCAAGGAAAACATCGAAAAGGGCTACCACGCGGTGGTCGGCGGCTTCATCGCGATCGCCGCCTTCATGATCGCGTATTACGCGCTTTTCGGCGTGGTCTCGGTGCTGGCGCTGGCGGCGAACCTGTTGTTCCTCGTGGCACTGCTCTCGATGATGCAGGCGACCCTCACGCTCCCCGGCATCGCCGCGGTAGCGCTCACCCTCGGCATGGCGATCGACGCCAACGTGCTCATCAACGAGCGCGTGCGCGAGGAGCTGCGCTCCGGGATGAGCCCGCAGATGGCGATCCAGGCGGGCTACGAGCGCGCTTTCGGCACCATTCTCGACTCGAACGTGACCACGCTCATCGCGGGCCTGGCACTCCTGGCCTTCGGCTCGGGCCCGATTCGCGGCTTCGCGGTGGTGCACTGCCTGGGCATCCTCACCTCGATCTTCAGCGCCGTGGTGGTCTCGCGCGGGCTGGTGAACCTGATCTACGGTGGCCGCAAGAAGGTGCTGAAGCTTTCGATCGGCGACACGTCGTGGCACAAGAAGGGCGACGGCAAGCCCAAGAAAGTGGTGGCGTAGCCATGGAATTCTTCAAGATCACGCGCACCATCCCGTTCATGCGCCATGCGAAGCTCTTCAACATCATCTCGCTGGTGACGTTCCTGATCTCGGTCGGCTTGCTGGCCACCCGCGGATTGCACTTCTCGATCGAGTTCACCGGCGGCACGGTGATGGAAGCGAGCTATGCCCAGGCCGCCGATCCCGAGCGCATCCGATCGGCGCTGAACCGCATCGGGCTCACCGACATCTCGGTGCAGAACTTCGGCACCTCGCGCGACGTCCTGATCCGCCTGCCGCTGGCGACCGTCGAGGGCACCAGCCAGAACGTGCAGATGCAGAAACAGGCCGACGCCGTGACCCAGGCCCTCAAGGCCGACGATGCGAGCGCCCAGTTGAAGCGCGTGGAGTTCGTCGGTGGGCAGGTGGGCAAGGAACTCGCCGCCGATGGCGCGCTGGCACTCCTCATGGTCTGCATCGGCATCATGGTCTACCTCGCGTTCCGCTTCGAGTGGCGCTTTGCGGTGGCGACCATCATCGCGAACCTGCACGACGTCGTGATCATCCTCGGCTTCTTCGCGCTCTTCCAGTGGGAATTCTCGCTCCCGGTGCTGGCCGCGATCCTGGCGATCCTCGGCTACTCGGTGAACGAGTCGGTGGTGGTATTCGACCGGGTGCGGGAGAACTTCCGGAAAATGCGCCGCGCGGGCGTCGACGAGGTGATGGACGCCTCGATCACCGGCACCATCTCGCGCACCATCATCACCCACGGCTGCACCCAGATGATGGTGCTGTCGATCTACTTCTTCGGTGGTGCGGCGCTGCACTACTTCGCCCTCGCCCTGACGATCGGCATCTGCTTCGGCATCTATTCGTCGGTCCTGGTGGCGAGCCCGCTTGTCATGTGGCTCGGCGCCAAGCGCGATCAGTTCATCGTGCCTACCAAGAAAAAGACGGGGGACCGGC
>JANNKG010000234.1:0-8973 GCA_031396185.1 Burkholderiales bacterium
ATGGATTGCGCGCTCGCCGGTGCGGAGTGGCCACGTGGTCCGCCGCTCAACGCAATCGTTAGGTTGCATGGCTGGATGCGATGTGCCCATTCCGACGGGCTATCCGCTCTTGCGCAGCATGGTTATTGTATCTACAATAACCAATGCGCATCACCTTACGACCCAGCTAAACGGGCGCGGACACTGGCTGATCGCGGCCTGGACTTTGGGGACGCGGCCGTTGTCTTCGAGGGCACCACCGTCGAGGTTGAGGACCTGCGCAAGGACTACGGCGAGCGCCGCATCATTTGCTATGGCGTGCTTTCCGGCCGTCTTGTCGTGATCGGCTACACCCCTCGAGGCACAACTCGTCACATATTCAGCATGCGAAAGGCAAACGATCGTGAAAAAGTCCGTCTCGCGCCGTATTTTGAAATCTGACCTCGCCAGAGTTGACGCCCATTCCATTCGCGCTCACGAGTACAAAGAGCTCCCCGAGATTTCCGAGCAGGCCTTGTCCCGCGCGACTGTAAACAAAGGTGGGCGGCCTCGCTCCGCGAATCCGCGCAAGCTCATTTCGATTCGGCTCCCAGTTGACGTCATCGAGCGATGGAAAGCTACCGGGCCAGGCTGGCAAACGCGCATCGCCGAGCGCCTCAGCAAGCGTCGGTGAGGCCAATGCAACCTAACCACGCGTTGGAGCGGATCGTGAATCATCGGGGGCGCCCTGTGCTCGCAATGGATTGCGTGCTCGCCAGGGCGCAATTGCGGTCGTGGTCGGCCGCTCAACAAGATCGTTAGGCAGCATTAGAGACATCGTGCCAATTGCACCGGAACCCATGCTTCGCGCCGGAAGTGACGCCGTCTACTGGCATGCATCCACTGCAGAGCGGGCGCCGTTGAGGGAACGGCGTCGCCCCAAATGGTCAGCCAGCTCATGGACGCGATTCGCGAAGTTCCACGCATGCTTGCGAATTGGAAGCAGCACGACTCCGTGGAGACCGTTAGGGCACACCTGGGCTGTTTTGACTGCGCAAAATGGCCAGACTTGCCGGACCTCGTCGCATACTTCAATGCTCAATTGCGGGTATATGGTCACGATGCTGCCTAGCCACGCACATGAGCGGTCGAATTGGCGGGCTGCGGCTTCGCCTCGCCCGCCCACCGCTCGGTTCGGTCGTTAGAGCACATAGGATGATGTACGACTTTGATGAGAAATGGCGCGCTTTTCGGTTCTGGAACCGGATGGGCCTTGCGCTCGGCCTCGGCATTGTTCCGGCCTTGTTCATACTCATGCCCATTTTGAACCCACCCGACTGGCTGTTGAACCTTGCTTTTTTCCTCTACATAACCGCGATCGGCCTGTGCATCCAGAAGATCCACAGTTTTCCCTGCCCGAATTGCGGTGAGATCTTCCAAAATTCCCTCACGGAAGCTCGGCCGAAATGCCTCAACTGCGGACTGCCGCGCTACGCTCTCGCACCTTTCGAGGGGATGGATCTTACGGGCCAGGACTCGAGCACTACGGGGCAGCGCGCGGAGATTGCGGAGGAATTCCAGCGCCGGCACCGGGTCTATGTCAGGCGCTGCAAGCTGGTAATTGTCGTGGCCTCCTGCGCCGGCGGCTTGGCGGCATTGTTCGCAAAGCTGAACCACCTCGACGTTGCGCCCTTTTTCTTCATCACTTTGTTCGGCGGTGGCATTGTGCTCTGGACCGTCGTCATCTACGGCGTCTATCGCTGCCCGCGTTGCAAGCGCGTTCCGATGCAAGGTGGGTTCGTGATCTTCGACCCCGATGCGTGTCCAGCGTGCGGTGCGCGATTCCGGCTTACCTAAGCGAGTCGGAATGAGCTCTAACTTCATGTGCAACGGACAGGCAAAAGCGCGCTTGAGTTTCTTCGCAAGCACTGCGCGCGCCTGCCGTTGACCATAACGTTAGACCGCATTGAGTACAGCGAGTAGAATTTGACGTAGCCGCTCGAGGAAACGTATATGACGCGCCTTCTCAAGAAAGCCATGAGCGAAGTTGAGAAACTTCCGGAGTCCGAACAGGACGCCGTGGCCGCTCTCGTCCTCGAGGAATTGGCATCTGAACAGCGCTGGACTGAGCTCTTTGCGAAGTCCCAGGACAAATTGGCCAAGCTCGCCGAGAAGGCGCTGGCCGATCACGCCGCGGGTCGGACCAAGCCTCTGTAGGGCGTGCTGTCGCACACCACCCGGGAATTTCGAGAGCTTCTCAGTGAAGCCCCGGAGCCTGCTCGAGCCAAAGCCGAGGCCGCATACCGGTTATGGACAGCAAATCCCGCTCATCCCTCACTCCGATTCAAGAAGGTGCATGAACGCTGCCGATTTACTCGGTTCGAATTGACATCGACTGGCGAGCGGTGGGAATTCTCCATGATGGCGAGGTCCTCTGGTTCTGGATCGGGCTGCACAAGGAATATGAGAAGCTTCTCGACAAAATGTGAGTCAATGCGGTCTAACAACGTGTTCGAGACGGACGCAATTTCTGGCGTCGCTGCGCTCTACCAGCGCGTTGCTCAACTCGGTCGTTAGGTTGCATGACGAGCGGTCGCCAACGTCGTACACAGCTCAAGCAGCGCCGCTCGGGCAAACGGGCGGCAGTAGGGCTCGCCTCCGAAAAGCAGCGGGTGAAGGCAGCCGCGAAGGCTCAGGCAGCTCGCCTCAAAGGACAGGTCTTGGTGAACGTCGCGAACCTGCGACCGACAAACAGTTACGGGACGCCCGACTTCGTCACGCGGGAGTTCTATGTGGACCGCCCGTTCCAGTGCAAAGACTGCGGAACCGCGCAAATTTGGACGGCGACGCAACAGAAATGGTGGTATGAATCTGCGAAAGGCGACGTCTGGACCGTCGCCATTCGATGCCGTCCTTGCAGGCGGCGGGAACAAGCCAGGAAAGCCGCTGCCCGGGCAAGTTCTCAGGCGGGGCTTGCGAGGAAGGGTCATGCAACCTAACTACTCGTTGGAGCGGACGTGAATCAGTGTGGCCGCCCCGTGCTCGCAACGGATTACGCGCTCGCCGGGGCGCAACAGCAGCGGTGGCCGGCCGCTCAACGAAAGCGTTAGGTCGCAAAGCTTGCGCGAAGAAGAGGACACAGCTATGGCGAAATACAGAAGCGCCCTGCCGCAACTCAGCGGCGACTTCTTTATGACTGATGGCGGGATCGAAACCACCCTGATCTTCCTGGAAGGGCAGGATCTTCCACACTTCGCCGCCTTCGAACTCCTTAAGGCGCCGGAAGGCGAAGGCGTCCTTCGGAAGTACTTTCTGACGTATGCAGAACTCGCGAAGAGACTCAATACCGGCCTCATTCTTGAGACCGCGACGTGGAGGGCCAACCCCGACTGGGGCAGTAAGCTAGGTTATAGCAGGGACACTCTCGCACAAGTGAATGTGAAGGCCGTTCGCCTGATCGAGGAGATCCGGGGTAAGTACGAAACTCCCCAAACGCCAATAGTCATAAGCGGGTGTGTCGGTCCTCGGGGCGACGGATACATGGCGGACCGCGCGATGTCCGACATAGAGGCCGAGGACTATCATCATTGGCAAATCGAGACGTTTGCCGGTACCGCAGCCGACCTCGTAACCGCCATCACCATGAACTACGCTGAAGAGGCGGTCGGCCTGGCGCGGGCGGCCAGGCGAGCGAACATGCCAGTCGTCGTCTCCTTCACAGTCGAGACCGACGGCCGGCTCCCGACGGGGCAGTCGCTGGGAGACGCAATCAGACAAGTTGACGACGCCACCTCGGCATACCCCGTCTACTTCATGGTCAACTGCGCCCATCCCAGCCACTTCGACCCAGTCGTGAGTGGAGGCGAGGCATGGCTGGAACGTATCCGCGGTCTTCGCGCGAACGCCTCGCGAATGAGCCATGCCGAGCTAAACGAGGCTCCCGAGCTCGATGCGGGAAGCCCGTCAGATCTCGGGCGAGAGTACGCGGCGCTGAAGAATCGGCAGCTAAAGCGCCTTAATGTCATGGGCGGTTGCTGTGGCACAGACCATCGCCATATTGAGCACATCGCGCTGGCTTGCCTCCCCCTATTTCGTGAGGCGACCTAACCACGCGTTGGAGCGGACCCTGGGGCATCGTGGGCCGCGTCTCACCGCGGCACCGGCACCGGCACCGGCACCGTGGCACCGGCACCGTGGCACCGGCACCGTGGCACCGGCACCGTGGCCGGCCGCCCAACGCAGGCGTTAGACCGCTTGTGACGACGATCCGTCCATCTGTGACCGGGGTACTTATCGCACTCCTTGTTGGAGGGTGTGCCAATCCTCTTAACCGCGTGACGATGGGCGAATACGCGGAGCAGTGTTCCATTGCCGAGAGCCAGGGGCGTTTGGAAGTTGCGGCTGAACTTTGCCGGCGGGCGTGGATAAACACGCGCATCGGAAACTTGAGCCCAGAGGAAGAATCGCGCGCTCTCTATAACCTGGAGCGCATTCTGAAGAAAGGACTAAAGCTTCAGGATGCCGAGGCGGCGCTTAAGCGCTCTTTGGCACTTGAGCAACCGATCTCCGGGACAGATAGCGAGACGACCGGCCGACGGCTGGCGGAATTAGCCACTGTCCTTATCGCCCAAGGGCGAATGAGCGAAGGCGTACCCTACATGGAGCAGCTGACCGGGAGGCATCGCGGCCGCACCGTGCTCGCAATGGATTGCGCGCTCGCCGGTGCGGAGATGCACTATGGCCGGCCGCTCAACAGGATCGTTAGAGGGCCCTATGAATCCAATGAACGTGCAGAGCGAGAAAAACCTCCCAGAGGGCATGACGATCGAGCGCAAGTCAGGAGAGATCGCAATTGAAATATACGATATTCCATTGCGAATCCCTCGACTGATGATTCTGTGGGGCACTCCCTTGATCATGCTCGTCATCGCTCCCGGGATACTTGGCTATCTCTTCATGTCCGGGCAACTTCGTCAACTGGAAAGATTCGCGAAGGATTTACCCTTTGTGATCGGGATTTTCCTGATCGTAGCTCCTATCCTGCTGTATTTCACTTCAAGCAGAGGCCTGAACAGGACAAGGATCACCAAGCGCTCTGGAATGGTCGAAGTGCTGTACGGACCGATTCCGGTGCCGTGGCGTCCGCGCGCGCGATCTTTCCGTGTTGACGAGATTGCGCAAATCGATCATGTGGATGAGGCGGAGAAGTCTGTTGTCCTGCGGAAAATCTCCCTGGTCCTGCGGGATTCGAGCAGGTTTTATGTAGGCCGCTGGCCGATTCCTGTTGCAGATGCCGTAATGCAACAGCTGCGGTCTATGGTTGGCTAGTCCATTTCGTCATGTATCGCTTCCGGGTTGATGAATCTGCAACCGCCGGTGAACGCTCTCGGTTGCCTACGCGTCATGTTCACCCTGAAGGAATTCTCATCGGGCTTGCCCAGGAGCTCGGGCAGCAGACTTCCCGTTTCATGCGGGCATCCAGCGGCGTCTTGTAGCAACGGGTTAAAAGAAAAAGGGGCGGCCGTGAGGCCGCCCCTTTGTTCATTGGGCCCCGTCTGCGCGGGGGCTCCGGCGTAAGTCGCGCTGCTCAGCGGTCCTCGACCTTCGCCTTCTGGCGCAGGTCCACGACCATCTTCTGGATCGCCTGCTGCTGGGCGCGCTGGCGGAACTGCTCCTTGATCTCGTTGTACTCGGGCACCTTCAGCGGGCGCGAATCGTCGACGATGATCACGTGGAAGCCGAAGTCGCTCTTGACCGGCGCGTTCGAGACCTTGCCCTTCGGCTGCGAGGTGACGGCATCGGCGAACGGCTTCACGTAACGGGCGGCGGGGCCCCAATCGAGGTCGCCGCCATTTTCCTTGGAACCGGGGTCCTTCGATTTATCCTTGGCGAGCTTGGCGAAATCGCCGCCACGGTTCAGGTCGGCGATGATCTGCTTGGCGTCGTCTTCCTTGTCGACCAGGATGTGGCGCACCTTGTACTCGGTGCTGCCCATCGAGCCCTTGAAGGTCTCGTACTGCCTTTGCAGCTCCGCTTCGGTGATCGGGCTGGTCTTCATCTCAGCTTCGAAGAGCGCGCGCACCAGCACCGCCTGGCGCGCCATTTCCATCTGCGCGACCACTTCGGGGGTCTTGTCGAGCCCGCGCTTGAGCGCGGCCTGCGCGAGGACCTCGCGGTTGACGAGCTCTTCCTTGACCGCCGCCTGGCGCTCGGGCGAGTCGGGTTGGCCTTGAGCGGACAACTCCTTGTTCATCGCATCGATGCGCGATTGCGGGATGGTCACGCCGTTCACCACGACACGGCCACCGCCGGCAGCGGCGCGCTTGGGCGACTTCTCGCCCGAGTCCGGGCGGGACTTCGACGCTTTCTCGGCCTTGTCCTGCGCCCCGGCCGCGACGGCGAACGTGCCGGCCACGACGGCGACGGCGAGGTTCATGAGGGTACGTTGCATAAAAATTTCCTTTGGTCGAGTGGGGTTCAAGACTGCTCGGGCGCGGACGCCTCGATCCTGAGGGCATGGATGTCCTGTTTCATGAGGTCGCCCAACGCCTCATAAACCATTCGATGCCTCGCCACGGGCGATTGCCCGCGGAAGGCTTCAGAAACAATTGCGAGGCGCCAGTGGCTGCCCCCCGAGGGCCGGCTGCCGGCGTGGCCCGCATGCTGCGCGCTTTCGTCGTGCAAATCCAGTGACAGCGGCTCGAGCCTCGCCAGGCGCTTGCGCATCGCCTGCTCGACCGCGTGCATCATGGCGCGTCGCTCTTGGCGGGCTGCGCCTTGGCCCCGTCATCGACCACATAGCGTGACAGCCAGAACGCCTGCGCCAGCACGAATGCGACCATCAGGCCCATGCCGCCGAAGAGCTTGAAATTGACCCATGTGTCGGTACTAAACGCATAGGCGACGTAAAGGTTGAGCGCGCCCTTGAAGATGAAGAAGATCGCCCAGGCAACCGCGAGTTGCGTCCAGACGCGCTGGGGGAGCTCGAGTCCGCCCTCGCTCATCACCGCCTTGACCAGGTTCTGCTTGAAGGCGAGTGCGCCGAGGAACACCACGCCCGCGAGCCAGTAGAGCACCGTTGGCTTCCACTTGATGAAGTTCTCGTCGCGCAGCAGGAGCGTTGCGCCACCGAAGATGCCGATGATCGCGAGGCTTGCCCATTGCAATCCGGTGACCTTCTTGCCGCGGGCGAGCACCCAGCCGATCTGCAGAAAGGTTGCGCCGATCGCCACCCCGGTCGCCACGAAGATGTCGGCGAACTTGTAGGCGACAAAAAACAGGATGACAGGGAAAAAGTCGAAGAGAAATTTCACGGAGGTGGCGGGCGGAGGAGCTGGAATACGCGCCCACGGGGCGGCGCCTCCCGGGGTCTGCTCCATCCCGCTGCAAAAGGCATTAAGCAACTGATAATTATAGCAGATTTATCCTGCCGATATCCATTTGAGATGGCGGGCCTCGATTCGTTCGCGCACCTCCGGGGGGATTCGCGGACTCAACGCACGCGCCAGCGCCTCGGAGTAGAAGCCGGCGGCCTCGTCGGGCAGCGCGCGGTCCAGCGCGTCGAAGGCGAAGTCCATCAGGGCGGCATCCTCGGTGCGGATTGCGGTGATGGCGAAGTTCGCGTGCAGGATGCGCCACGGGCGCTGCGGATCGGAGCGCTCCAGGTCGGGACCGAGCAGCGGCTCGACATGTGCAATCAACCCCTGCATCAGGCCGAAGACGGCAACCAATTCCTGGGTACTTGCGGCCCGATTGGAGCGCATCGCGAGCGCATTGGCGACCGGTTCGACCCGCTGGATGGCGATGTCGTGGCGCACCGCCCAGAGGGCGATGCCGAGGGTCAGGTCGGTGAACTCGGCGGTGGATTCAAGGCGCGCCATTGCGGCGAGCGCTTCGGCCACGAGCTCACCGGCGTCCTCCACCGGTAGCGGGCCCGAACCGCCGTACTGGCGGTCGAGGGACTCGAAGGTCACAAGGTAGGACGCGACCTCGGGATCCGCCGACCCGAAGCGCTTCAACAGCTCCCGGGTGGCGATTTGTCCTTCGTCGCCGAACTGGATGGTGTGGAGAGTCATGGCTGCAGGCAGAAAGACCGCTATTTTGATACAATTCCGCATGCGTTTTGAAATAGTGGCGCTTGGAAAACTTTGATTTACATAACCATTCGACTTGTTCGGATGGTTTGCTCTCACCGAAACAGCTGATCGAACTCGCGGCCCGCACCGGGACCGACGCGATCGCGCTCACGGATCACGACAACACTGCGGGGCTGGACGAAGCCCGCGAAAGCGCGAAACAGGCCGGAATCGGCTTCGTACCGGGGGTCGAGATCTCGGTCAGCTGGGGCGACACGGTGCTGCACGTGATCGGGCTCAACATCGATCCGTCGGCCGCTGTCCTGCAGCAGGGCCTGGATTCGATCCGCGCCGGGCGCCTCGGACGTGCGCAGCGGATCGGAGAGGCGCTCGCGAAGGTCGGTCTGGCGAATACGTTCGACGCGGCGCTCGCGCTCGCGAAAAACGAGAGGTTGCTGAGCCGCACCCATTTCGCGCGCCACCTGGTGGAGCGCGGCGCGGTCAAGGACATCCAGGGCGCGTTCGACAAGTACCTCGCCCGCGGCAAGCCCGCCTATGTATCGCATCGCTGGGCGGGGTTCGAGGATGCGGTGGGCTGGATTCGCGGCAGCGGCGGCGTTGCGGTGCTCGCGCACCCCGGCAGGTACGACCTGAAGCCGATGATGCGCGCGGAAGTGCTGAAGGAATTCAAGTCGTACGGCGGTGCGGCGATCGAGGTGGTGACGGGCAGCCACCGGCCGGAACAGTATTCGATGTGGCAACGGGTGGCGCTGGAGTACGGGTTCCTGGCGTCGCGCGGGGCCGATTACCACGGACCGGGCGAAAGCCCGTGCGAGCCGGGGCGGTTGCCGCCGCTCCACGCCTCGCTCACGCCCGTGTGGTCCACCTGGGCGCACTGAAAGCCGCCCGATAAAGAGGGCGCCGGCGGGGAGCCGGCGCG
>JANNKG010000272.1:0-8143 GCA_031396185.1 Burkholderiales bacterium
ACTTCAAGACGATCAACGACAGCCTCGGTCACCAGGCCGGGGACCTGCTGCTCGTCGAGGTTGCCGCCCGGCTCACCCGCAGCATGCGGCCTGGGGACATGGTGGCCCGGCTCGGCGGTGACGAGTTCGCCGTTCTCATCCTGCCGGCGGTTTTCGAACTCTTCTCGCAAGGCGACATCTCGCTCGATCGTGCCAGCGGCGGACTCGGCATCGGGTTATCCGTGGTGAAGGGCCTGGTGGAGCTGCACGGCGGGCGCGTCTCGGCGCACAGCGCGGGCGCGGGGAAGGGGAGCTCCTTCGTGGTGGAGCTGCCGCTCGCTGGGCTCGAAGTCGCAGGGCCGGCGCCGCAATCAGGCCGGCAGCCCGGCTCGACATCACCGCGACGGGTCCTGGTGGTGGAAGACAACCTCGACGCGGCCGAGGCGATGTCGATCCTGCTGCGTGAGCTGGGGCACGAGGTCTCGGTGGTGAACGATGGTCGCGAGGCGGTCGACGTGGCGCGCGCCTTCCGCCCCGACACCATCCTGCTCGACCTCGGCCTGCCGGGAGTCGACGGCTTCGAGCTTGCGCGGCGCTTTCGCGCGCTTCCCGAGACCTCGGGCGCGAAGGTGATCGCGGTCACGGGATATGGGCAAACCTCGGACCGGGCGCGCACCACGGCGTCGGGATTCGACCTGCATCTCGTGAAGCCTGTGGACCCCGACAAGCTCGCCCGCGTCCTGGGCGGAGCACGCGCCTAGCGCTTGCGATAGGGCGACGGCTCGCCGGGCGGTCGCGTCTTGAAGCGCTTGTGGGCCCAGAAATATTGCTCGGGCATCTCGCGCACACGCTCCTCGATGAATGCATTCATGCGCCGCACGTCGGCATCCACGTCGCCGCTCGGATAGTCCTCCCACGCAGGGTAACAGCGCGCCACGTAGTAGTCCGCCTCCTGGCGGGTAACCACCGGCACGATCGACGCCCCGGTGAGCTTCGCCAGGCGCGGGAGGGCGGTGATGGTCGCCGTGGGCACGCTGAAGAACGGTGCAAAGATCGCATCGCGAATGCCGAAATCCATGTCCGGCAGGAAATAGAACGGCTTGCCGCTGCGGATCGCGCGGATCACCGAGCGCAGGCCTTCCTGGCGGCTTACCAGCAGCGGATCGCCGAAGCGCGTGCGCGCCCTGAGGAAGATCCGGTCGAGCACCGCGTTCTTCTGCTTGCTGTAGATGCTCGAAGTCCCCGGGTATTCGTAGGCGACGCGGATGCCGCCCATGTTCAGGCCGATGAAGTGCGGCGCGAACGCGATCACCGGGCCGCTGTTGGCCGCGGCTTTCAGGTGCTCGAGGCCTTCGATGCGGGTGAGCGCGAGCAAATCCTTCTCCGAGCCCCACACCATGACGCTCAGCTCGACGGCGTTGCGCCCGAGCAGCCTGAAATGCCTGAGGCCCAGGGCGTGGCGCTCCGCATCGGTCATCTCGGGAAAGCACAGCGCCAGGTTGACGCGCGTCACGTGGCCGCGCCCGAAGCGGTAGAGCAGCGAGCCCAGCCCCGCCCCCAGCGCACCGATCCAGCGCAGCGGCAGGAAATGGACCAGCCACAGCGCCAACACGCCGAGGTACGAGCCCATGGAGCGAAGCGCCTTCACGGCGATGGCGGAGCGCCCGCGGGGCGCTTGAAGCGGTTATATCCCCACAGATACTGCGAGGGGCACGAGCGGACCAGCCTCTCGACGGCCGCATTCACCCTGCGCGCGGCCAACTGCCGATCCTTGGGCAGCGGCTCGGACAGCGGCTCGAAATGCAGGCGATACCCTTCACCGCGCGCCAGGCGCTCGGCGAAGCAGAATACGATCGAGGCGCTGGAGGCTTCCTGCAGGCGGCCGAGGAGTGTCATGGTGTAGGCCGGGCGGCCGAAGAACTCGGCCCACTCGCCTTCGCCGAGCCCCGGAACCTGGTCGGGCAGCACCACGCTGCAGCCCCCGCGCCGCAGGTGCTTCAGCACCATCCGCACGCCCGCCCTGTTTGCCGGGGCGACGTTGGTGCCGTCGGGAGCGGCGCCCTGGTTGCGCCCCTCGCGCAGCAGCTGGTCGATCCATAAGACCTTGTGGGGCCGGTACATGGCGAGGATCGGCACCTGCGACCACAGGTAGCGCCCGGCGATGTCGTAGCCTCCCAGGTGGGGGGTCACGAAGATGATCGGGCGGTTGTCGGCACGGAGCCTCTCCACCGCGTCCCAGCCGATGCGGCTGCGCACCAGGCCGGCCACGTCGCCCGGCCGGAACAGGGCCCAGGCGAGCTCGGTCGCGCTCTTGCCGATTTCGGCCGCGTTCGCGTGTGCGAGTCGTCTGACATCCGCCGGCGTGGCGCATAGGCCACTATGGGTGAGGTTTTCCAGGATGCGACGGCGGTAGCGGGGTGCCAGGAAATATGCCAGCCGCCCGGCAAGCGCGCCGAGGGCATGGTTGGCGCCCAGGGGCAACCGTGCAAGCAATCGGAAGAGAGGCTTCAGCTTTTGCTAAAATGTCGCGCTGTGCGACTGAAGGGTGACCCGCAATGAAAGAGTTTCTGTTTACGTCCGAGTCGGTGTCCGAAGGCCATCCCGACAAGGTCTCGGACCAGATTTCCGACGCCGTACTCGATGCCATTCTAGCCCAGGACCCCAAGTCGCGAGTCGCGGCGGAGACCCTGTGCAGCACCGGCCTGGTGGTCATGGCGGGCGAAATCACGACCCACGCCAACGTGGACTACAACAAGGTCGCGCGCGCGACCATCAAGCGCATCGGCTACGACAACACCGACTACGGTATCGACTACCGGGGCTGCGCGGTCATGGTCTGCTACGGCCAGCAGAGCCCCGATATTGCCCAGGGCGTGGACCACGCCCAGGACGACCCCCTCAACCAGGGCGCGGGGGACCAGGGCCTGATGTTCGGCTACGCCTGCGACGAGACTCCGGTGCTCATGCCGGCGCCCATCTACTACTCGCACCGCCTTGTCGAGCGCCAGGCGATGCTGCGCAAGGACGGGCGCCTGCCGTGGCTACGCCCCGACGCGAAGAGCCAGGTGACTTTCAAGTACGTCGACGGCAAGCCCTCCGAGATCGACACGGTGGTGCTCTCCACGCAGCACTCCCCGGAGATGTCCGACGGCACGCACATGAAGAAGGAAGCCATCGATGCCGTGATCGAGATGATCATCAAGCCGGTGCTGCCGAAGGCATTCCTCAAGAACGTGAAGTACCTGGTGAATCCGACCGGGCGCTTCGTGGTCGGCGGGCCGCAGGGCGACTGCGGGCTCACCGGGCGCAAGATCATCGTCGACACCTACGGCGGGGCCTGCCCCCATGGCGGCGGCGCTTTTTCCGGCAAGGACCCGTCGAAGGTCGACCGTTCCGCCGCCTACGCCGCCCGCTACGTCGCCAAGAACGTCGTGGCCGCGGGTCTCGCGCGGCAATGCCAGATCCAGGTGAGCTACGCGATCGGCGTTGCCAAGCCGATCAACGTGACGGTCTACACCGAGGGCACCGGCGCCATCCCCGACGAGAAGCTCGCCCAGCTGGTGCAGGAGCATTTCGACCTGCGCCCGCGCGGCATCGTGAAGATGCTCGACCTGCTGCGCCCCATTTACGAGAAGACCGCCGCCTACGGCCACTTCGGCCGCGAGGAGCCCGAGTTTTCGTGGGAGCAGACCGATAAGGCGGCGACTCTCAGGGAAGCCGCGGGTCTCAAAGGCGAGGTCAAGCTGCGAGCCTTTGCCGCCGCGGGCTGATCACCTGTCGCCGCCCCCGTGCAGACGGGGGCCCAATCGCCAGTTACTCGAAGTTGCGCTTCATCACATCGGCCACCCCTGCGGTGGCCGATGTCTTTTCGGCGATCGCCACCAGCTTGGGCGTGTTCGCGGTGAACCACGGCCGTCCCGGGCGCCAGCGCGTCATCGCCGCGACGTAGAGATCCAGCGCTGTCATGCGGCTGCCGAGGAACCACGGGCCGACGATCGCCTGCTCCTCGACCTGCTGCCACAGCACCTTGCGGTGCCGGTCGGTGCTTTCGCGCAGCTGTTTCGCGCCCTCGGTGTCCTCCACCCACTTCGCAGGAGCGTCCCCATAGGTATAGGTGGGATAGATCGCCGTCACCACGAACACCGACCAGCGATGGAATGCTGCACGCGCCGGGTCATCGCGTGCCGGGATCAGCCCCGCCTGGGGCGCGAGGTCGGCGAGGTAATGGATCATCGCCAGGCTCTCGGTCAGGATCCGGCCGTCGGGCAGCACCAAGGTCGGAACCTGGCCGAGGGGATTCACCTCGAGCAGCCGCCCGCGGGTCGGGCTGCCCGCTTCGTAGTCCACTTCCTCGTAGTCGAGGGGAATTCCAGCCACCGCGAAGGCCGCCTCGACGATCGCGTTGCCACAACCCTTGCAGCCGAGCAGGCGGTGCGATTTGGTGTCAGGCATTCGGACTCCTCAGGGCAACAGCACGATGGGGCCCACGGTGGCGCGCGATTCGAGCGCGCGATGTGCCTCGGCGGCGGCCTCGAGAGCGAAACGGTTGGGCGAATGGATCCGCAGGATACCGCGGCGGTGCGCCTCGAACACCCGGGGCCAGCGTCCCGGGTGACTTTCGGCTACAATTTCGCCTGTCCGAGGAGCGTTGCGACGGGGCGTCTGTCCCGCCAGGCTCGGATCCTTCAAAACCGCGCTCGTTGATCCGTGGCCTGCCCACGGAGGACGAGGCCAGCCGGCTCCCTTCTCCCGCGCACAGGTCGCCCTTTAACGACAAGGAATGACCATGAACGCCCGTACCAAACCCGAGAACTTCACCGACTACAAGGTCGCCGACCTTGCCCTTGCCGCCTGGGGCCGCAAGGAAATCCTGATCGCCGAGACCGAGATGCCCGGCCTCATGGCGATCCGCGAGGAATATGCCGCCTCGCGCCCGCTCGCGGGCGCCCGGATCACCGGCTCGTTGCACATGACGATCCAGACCGCGGTGCTGATCGAGACGCTCGAAACACTCGGCGCCGAGATCCGCTGGGCTTCGTGCAACATCTTCTCCACCCAGGACCACGCGGCTGCCGCGATCGCCGCCACCGGGGTGCCGGTGTTCGCGTACAAGGGCGAGTCGCTCGACGAATACTGGGACTTCACCCACCGCATCTTCGAGTGGGGCCAGGACCGCGACGGCAAGCCCAAGTACACCAACATGATCCTGGATGACGGCGGCGACGCGACCCTGCTGCTGCATCTCGGAGCGCGCGTCGAGAAGGACGCATCGCTCCTCGCCAAGCCCGGCAGCGAGGAGGAAACCTCGCTCTTCGCCTCGATCAAGGCGCAGCTCGCGAAGGACCCGAAGTGGTACTCGACCCGGCTTGCCCAGGTGAAGGGCGTGACCGAGGAAACGACGACCGGCGTAAAGCGCCTCTATCAAATGGCCCAGGAAGGCGCGCTCAGGTTTCCGGCGATCAACGTGAACGATTCGGTCACCAAGAGCAAGTTCGACAACCTCTACGGCTGCCGCGAGTCGCTGGTCGACGGCATCAAGCGCGCCACCGACGTGATGGTCGCCGGCAAGGTGGCGCTGGTGGCGGGCTACGGCGACGTGGGCAAGGGATCGGCGCAGGCGCTGCGCGCGCTCTCCGCCCAAGTGTGGATCACCGAGATCGATCCGATCTGCGCGCTGCAGGCGGCGATGGAGGGCTATCGCGTCGTGACCATGGATTACGCCGCCGACAAGGCCGACATCTTCGTGACCGCCACCGGCAATTACCACGTGATCACGCACGACCACATGAAGCGCATGAAGAACAATGCGATCGTGTGCAACATCGGGCACTTCGACAACGAGATCGACGTGGCAGGGGTCAAGAGCTACGAGTGGGAGAACATCAAGCCGCAGGTCGACCATGTGATCTTCCCCGACGGCAAGCGCATCATCCTGCTCGCCGAGGGGCGATTGGTGAACCTCGGCTGCGGCACGGGTCACCCGTCCTACGTGATGAGCTCGTCGTTCGCCAACCAGGTGATCGCGCAGATCGAGCTGTTCACGCACATCGACAAGTACCCGGTCGGCGTCTATGTATTGCCCAAGCACCTCGACGAGAAGGTGGCGCGCCTGCAGCTCGCCAAGCTCAATGCACAGCTCACGGAGCTGCGCGAGGACCAGGTGAAGTACCTTGGAATCAGCAAGGACGGCCCGTATAAGTCCGATAGCTATCGTTACTGACCGACGGTCGCGGGCGTAGCATGGAGTCGCAGAGTGGCCGGGCGCGCAAATACAGCTTCGAGTTCTTTCCGCCGAAGACGGCGGAGGGGATGGCGAAGCTGCAGGGCACGGTGCGCCAGCTGGCGCAGCTCAAGCCGGATTTCTTCTCGTGCACCTACGGCGCGGGCGGCTCGACGCGCGAGGGCACGCTCGCAACCGTGCTGCAGATCCGCGAGGCGGGCCATGCGGGTGCGCCCCATTTGTCGTGCGTGGCCTCCACCAAGGAGAGCCTGCGCGAGGTGATCGAGCAGTACAAATCCCACGGCATCCGCCACATCGTGGCCCTGCGCGGCGACCTGCCCTCGGGCCTCGCCGCAGCGGGCGAGCTGCGGTATGCCTCCGAGCTGGTGGGCTACATCCGCGAGCTGACCGGCGACTGGTTCCACATCGAGGTCGCCGCCTATCCCGAATACCACCCGCAGGCGCGCCGGGCGCAGCAGGACCTGCTGGCCTTCAAGGCGAAGATCGATGCGGGCGCGAATGCGGCGATCACGCAGTATTTCTACAACCCCGACGCCTACTTCCATTTTGTCGAGCAGGCCGAGGCCCTCGGCATCGACGTGCCGATCGTCCCGGGGGTGATGCCGATCAACAACTTCTCGCAGCTGGCGCGGTTTTCGGACGCGTGCGGCGCCGAGATCCCGCGCTGGATGCGCCTCAAGCTCGAAGGCTTCGGAGACGACACGGCCTCGATCAAGGCCTTCGGCCTCGATGTGGTGACCGACCTGTGCGACAAGCTGCTCTCGGGCGGCGCACCCGGGCTGCACCTCTATACGATGAACCAGGCCGGCCCCGCGTCCACCATCTGGCAAAGGCTGGGCCTCTAAGAGGGGCGGGCGCTACAATCCGGGGATTGATCACTCCGGGGGCCGGCCTTGAATACCGTAGCGAAGACAATCGTTGAGCCGGGCCATCGCTCGGCTCTCGCGACGCAGGTAAAGGCGCTGCCACCCGAAGAGGCCGCCGCGCTCATCGAGCGCGCGCAGCCGGCGCAGGCCGCCGCGGCGCTGCAGGAGCTCAACCCCGCCATCGTGCAGTCGATCCTCGGCCACCTCGACAAGGGCGCGCGCCGCCTCATCGCTGCCTCCGCCCCGCCGGAGGTCGCCGAGCAGTGGAAGCGCAACACCCAGTATCCCGAGGGCACCATCGGGCACATGATGGAAGCGCCGCTCGCGGTCTTTCGTCCGGACATGACGGTCGGCGAGTCGATCGAGGCGCTGCGCCCGCTGGTGCGCACCGCATTCGTGACCTACATCTATGTGGTCGACGCCGGGCAAAAGCTGATGGGCCTGGTCACCATGCGCGACCTGCTCTTCAACGACCGCGAGGCGCGGCTCGAGGAGATCATGCTCCGGGAGCCGTTCGCGCTGAGCCCGACCCTCCCGCTGCCCGATGCGATGAAGCTCACCGTCAACCGGCACTATCCGCAGTACCCGGTGCGCGATACGGACGGCAAGCTGGTGGGCCTCGCGCGCGGCGCGGCACTCTTCGAGCTGGAGGCCTTCGAGATCACCGCGCAGGCGGGCGCGATGGTCGGCGTCGAGAAGGAAGAGAGGATTTCCACGTCGATCCCGCAGAGTTTCAAGTACCGCAATCCGTGGCTGCTCATCAACCTGGTGACGGCGTTCGCGGCCGGCGGCGTGGTGGCGCTCTTCCAGGGCACGCTCGACAAGCTCATCATCCTCGCCGCCTTCCTGCCGGTGCTCGCCGGCCAGTCGGGCAACACCGGCTGCCAGGCGCTCGCGGTCACCATCCGCGGGATCACGCTGGGTGACATCAAGCCCGGCGGCGGCAGCGGGCTCGTCACGAAGGAGGCATTGCTCGGGCTTGCCAACGGCACCGTCACCGGCGTGCTGTGCGGCATCGCGATGTACCTCCTCGCCGTCGTCGCCGGGAAGCGCAGGT
>JANNKG010000284.1:0-2443 GCA_031396185.1 Burkholderiales bacterium
CCGACGGCATCGCCTCGATTCGCAGCCTCGGGCACGGGGTGCTGATGGCAGAGTCGAACGTGCACCACATCCCCGAATACGCCGACAATCTCTACGTGCTCGAGCGGGGCGAAATCATCTACCAGGGCAAGCCCGGTGACACCTATCCGCCCGAAGTCATGAGGGTGATTACCGGGGGAGCTTGAGCACCGATACAACACGGAGGGCACAGAGGATCACAGAGGTGGCACAGAGAACGACGATGGTGTTGGACGGCAGGATCGACCCCGCGAAACTCAGTCACCAAATGGGATTCCTCTGTGCCACCTCTGTGGTCCTCTGTGCCCTCTGTGTTGAATCGGTGGTTAAGCTCCCCCGGTAATCACTCTCATCACCTCAGGCGGGTAGGTATCCCCGGGCTTGCCCTGGTAAATGATCTCTCCGCGCTCGAGCACGTAGAGATTGTCGGCGTATTCGGGGATGTGGTGCACGTTCGACTCTGCCATCAGCACCCCGTGCCCGAGGCTGCGAATCGAGGCGATGCCGTCGGAGATGCTCGGGATGATCGCGGGCGACAGGCCCTCGAAGGGCTCGTCCAGCAGCAGCAGGCGCGGGTCGAGGGCGAGGGCGCGTGCGATCGAAACCATCTTGCGCTCGCCTCCCGAGAGCTGGTTGCCGCCGCGCTTCGCGTATTGCCTGAGCTTCGGGAAGACCTCGTAGGCGAGATCGATGCGCGCTTTCGCCGTGCGTGCGCTCGGGCGCGTCCACGTCGGCAGCTCGATGTTTTCGGCTACGGTGAGGTCGCCGAACACCTGGCTCTCCTCGGGGGCGTAGGCCACGCCCAGCTGCGCGATGCGGTGGGTGGGCATGCCCACCAGGGAGCGGCCTTCGAAGCTCACGGCACCCGAGACCGGCTTGATGAATCCCATGATGGTGCGAAACGTCGTGGTCTTCCCCGCCCCGTTGCGGCCGACCAGGCACGCGAGCTCGCCCGCGGCGACCTGCATCGAGATGCCGCGCAGGATGCGGCTCATCTGGATGTCGACGGTGAGCGCCTCGATGGCGAGCATCATGCCCCCTTCGCAAACTTGCCGACCCTCTTGCCGACTACCGCGGCGATGATCTCGGGGTCGCTGAAGAATTGTGCCGGCAGCCGGTCGGCGAGCACCTTGCCACCCTGGAGCGCCACGATCCGGCTCGAATATTCTGCGACCAGGTCCATGTCGTGCTCGACCAGGATGATCGCCTTGACGCCGGCGCGTTTTGCCGCCTCGATCACGTTGCGCATGATGCCGTGCTTGTCGCCGCTGGAGACGCCGCTGGTGGGCTCGTCGAGCAGGATCACTTCGGGAGACAAGGCAAAGGCGCTGGCGATGTCGAGGAGCTTCTTCTCGCCCTGCGCGAGCAGGCGTGACTCGCTGTCGAGCTTGCCCTCGAGACCGAAGATCGAGGCCACCTCGCGCACCCGCTCCCGCAGCGCCGTGTCACTCTTTACCGAGGCAAGGAGCCTCAGGCTTCCCCCGGTCTGCGAGATCACCGCCACGGCGATGGTCTGTGCCACCGTCATCGCCGGAAAGATGTGCACCAGCTGGAAGGCGCGCGCCATGCCCCGCTGGGCGAGCTTGACGGGCCCGATGCCGGCGATGTCGTCACCCTTGAAGCGCACCACGCCCGCGGTGGGCTTGAGGAGCCCAGTCAGCACGTTCACCAGGGTGGTCTTGCCCGCCCCGTTGGGCCCCACGATCGATACCAGCTCGCCTTCCGCGACCGATAGCGTGACATCGTCGAGGGCCACGAAGTCGCCATAGGCCTTGCACACGCCGACGGTCTCGATGAGGGCGCTCACTTGCGCCGCACCCGCGTCCAAAGATCCTGGCCCACGCCCACCAGCCCGCGCGGGAAGAGCACCACGATCGCGACCAGGATCGCTCCCAGCCAGAAGCGCCAGTATTGAGTCGCCCCCATCAGCTCCGACTTGAGGAAGATGAACGAAAAGGCACCCACGACGGGCCCCAGGAAATTGGCGAAGCCCCCAAGCACCGTCATGAACACGAGCTCGCCGGAGTGGGTCCAATAGGCGAGCTCCGGATCCGCCTGGCCGGTATTGATGGCGAGGATCACTCCGCCGACGGCGCAGTAGAAGGCCGAGATGAGAAACGCGATGAAGCGGAAGAGCCTCACGCGCACGCCCAGGTACTCGGCCTTGCGCGGGTTCTCGCGGATCGCGGCCAGATGCAGGCCGAACGGCGAGCCGACGATTCGCCACATCACGAAACCCATCGCCACGAGGAGCGCGAGGCAGTAGTAGTAGAACGGCCCGATCAGGAATGCGGTCTTGTCCAGTTCGGCGAATGCGTTGCCGAACAGCGACGGGCGCAGCACGCGAATGCCGGTGTCGCCCCCGGTGATGTCATAGAACTTGAAGAGGAACGAGTGGAAGAGCATGCCGAAGGCGAGCGTGAGG
>JANNKG010000292.1:0-5523 GCA_031396185.1 Burkholderiales bacterium
GCGGTGGGCGGCCCTCTTGCCTGGGTGCGCACGGGGGACCGCATTCGCCTCGACGTCGAGAAACGCGAGCTCGCATGGCTCGTGACGGACGAGGAGCTGGCGCGGCGCGGACGCGAGCAGCCGGTGAGCGAGCCGCGCGCCGCGCGCGGCTACCTCAAGCTCTTCCTCGACACGGTCACGCAGGCCGATCGCGGCGTGGACTTCGATTTCCTCCTTCGTCACCCCGCGCGCCGCGAAAGCGGTAGCGGACCGGGGTCCAATTCATGAAGACGTACAAACTCGCCGCCATCGGCGGCGACGGCATCGGGCCCGAGGTCATCGACGCGGGGCTCGAGGTGCTCGAGGCGCTCGGCAAGGCCGAAGGGTTCGGCCTCCACGTCGAGAAGTTTCCGTGGAGCTCGGACTACTTCCTGAAGCACGGGCAGTACATCCCCGAGGGCGGGCTGGAGAAGCTCGGCAAGTTCGACGCGATCTTCTTCGGCGCCGTGGGCAGCCGCAAGGTGCCCGACCACGTCTCGCACTGGGGCCTGAGGCTGCCGATCTGCCAGGGCTTCGACCAGTACGCCAACGTGCGCCCCGCGCGCGTGCTGCCGGGCGTGAAGAGCCCGCTCGCCAAGGGCCGCGACATCGACTGGGTCGTGATCCGCGAGAATTCCGAGGGTGAATACGCGGGCATGGGCGGGCGGGCGCACCGGGGACTTCCGATCGAGGTCGGCACCGAGGTCGCCGTCTTCACGCGCGTGGGCGTCGAGCGCATCCACCGCTTCGCCTTCGAGCTCGCGCGCAAGCGCCCGCGCAAGCACTTGACGCTCGTAACCAAGTCCAACGCTCAGCGATTCGGCATGGTGCTCTGGGACGAGGTGTTCTTCGAAGTGGCGAACGACTACCCCGACGTGAAGCACGACCGCGAGCTGGTCGATGCGATGACCACGCGCATGGTGTTGAAGCCGGCCAGCATCGACGTGATGGTGGCGACCAACCTGCACGCCGACATCCTTTCGGATCTCGCCGCGGCATTGTCAGGCAGCCTCGGCATCGCGCCCACCGCGAACCTGAACCCCGAGCGCGCCTATCCGTCGATGTTCGAGCCGATCCACGGCTCGGCCTTCGACATCACCGGCAAGGGGGTCGCGAACCCGATCGCCACCTTCTGGACCGCGGCGATGATGCTCGAGCATCTCGGCGAGTCGAAGGCCGCAAAACGCCTGATGAAGGCGATCGAGAAATCCACCGGCAGCGGCGTGCAAACTCCGGACCTGGGCGGCAAGGCCAAGACCCGCAACGTGACAAAGGCCGTGATCGACGCGCTGGGATAAAGGCTATTTCACCGTTACCCAGGCGGGCATCAGCGCGTTGTTGGGACGGTGAATCACGGTCAAGTTGGCCTTCGACACCCAGGGGATGACCTGCCGATGCAGCGGTAACGCGAGCGTCTCCTCCTGGATGAGCTGCGCAGCCTCGGCCACCATCGCGTGCCGCTTGGCCGTGTCCATCTCGGATTCGATCGACGTGGTGAGCTGGTCGAGCCGCCCGTGGGAGACGCGGGCGAAATTGTTGTCGCCGGCGCCGCTCGTGTTGCGCGTGTGCAGCACCGGCTTCAGGATCCAGATGCCTTCCGAGGAGCCGCCGCCCCATCCGTACAGGTAGGCGTTGGCCTCGAGCTTGGCGAGGTAGGGGAAGTATTGGGCCCGCGGCGACGCTTCCACTTTCGTTCGCACGCCGATTCGCGCCCACATCGCCGCCAGGGCAGTGCAGATCTTCTCGTCGTTGATGTAGCGGTCGTTGGGGCAGCTGAGCGTGAAGCTGAAGCCGT
Organism: Burkholderiales bacterium; assembly: GCA_031396185.1. Classification (GTDB taxonomy): domain Bacteria; phylum Pseudomonadota; class Gammaproteobacteria; order Burkholderiales; family Usitatibacteraceae; genus Usitatibacter. Next base: position 1,814 of record JANNKG010000292.1, read on the forward strand.
TGGGGTAGCCGGCCTCGGCGAGCAGCTTGCGCGCGCGCACCGCGTCGAAGGCGAGCCGCTTGTCCATCGCGGCAGGCACGCCCGCGCCCTTGGGATCGGGGAGCATGATCGCGGTCGGTTCCGACAACCCGCGCATCACCTGCTTGCGAATCGCCTCGATGTCCACCGCATGGAAGAGCGCCTGGCGCACGCGCTTGTCCTTGAACGGGTTGCGACCCTTCGCATCGCTCCCGATGAGCTCGTCGCGCCCCTGGTCGAGGGCTACGAAGATCACGCGGATCTCGGTTCCCTCCCACACCTTGAGGTTACGGTCCTTGCGAAGCTGCTCGACTTCCTGAACCGGGGGATCGAGCACGAAATCGATTTCCCCGGAGCGCAGCGCCGCCATGCGCGTCGCGGAATTCGTGATCACCCGATAGTCGACCGCGTCCACATTGCCGGGAAACCCGCCCTCTTTCAGCGCCCACCAATCAGGATTCTTGGCGTATTGCGTCCTCACGCCGGGCTCGTGCGCCACCAGTCGATAGGGTCCCGTGCCCATGGCGTTGCGAGCGGTATAGGAATCCTCCTTGCCGCGGTAATCCTGAGGCTTGGCGGCGTTGTTCTTCTCCGACCATGCCTTGCTCATGATGAAGATGGTGCCGATCGACTCGTGGAAGAGCGGGTTCGGCACCGGCGTCACGAATTCCACCGTGAGGTCGTCGATCTTGCGGGGGATGCCGGCCTGAGTCGAATAGAGCTTGAAGGTGCTGTTGGCGATGCGCGAGCGATCGTACGAGAAGACCACGTCGTCGGCGGTGAAGGGCGAGCCATCATGGAAGCGCACGCCGGGGCGCAGCTTCACGATCCATTTCGTCGGCTCCACGTTCTGCCAGGACACCGCGAGCCACGGAACGTACTTCGCGTATGTGTTCCGATCGCGCTGGACGAGGTACTCGTAGACCTGGTTGTTCTGGTTGTTGTTGAAGCTCTCGTTGTTCGCGTGGGGATCGAGCGTGGAAATCTCGCCCTGGGAGGCCCAGCGGAGGTTCTTCGCTTCGGCGGTCGCCGGCGGCAGCAATGCCGCCACGAACATGACGACGAGCAAGTTCTTCATCGAAGGCCTCCCTGAAGTGGGAGGAGCATATCTCAATCGGTGAGGGATCGAAGCAGCGGGGCCTTGCCGTTCCACGCGCCCGGCGTGTCGATCGAGCCGCACCCGTCGGGCTCGCCCGACGTGCAGGCGATGATTGCCAAGGTCCACTTCGGCGCGCATCCCGAGGCCGAGGCGGCGGGCCTCGACCTGCAACGCACCCAATCGGTGCTCGACATGGCCTGGAACATCGAGGCCTTGCCCGGCGTCAACGCGCTCAGGCAACTCCTCCGCTAACCTATCGCCATGCCCCACATCCCCGCTTCCCAGGCCCTTGCCCGCTTCCGTGTCGTCGACATGACCCAGGTTCGCGCGGGTCCGACCGCCGCGCGCCAGCTCGCCGACTGGGGCGCCGACGTGATCCAGGTGCAGATGCCCGAACACATGCGCGGCGACGACACGCTCGGCGGCCAGGAAGGCTCCGACTACCAATACACGCATCGCAACAAGCGCTCGATCACGCTGAACTTGAAGGAGCCCGAAGGCATCGCGGTCCTGAAAAAGCTGGTTGCCACCGCCGACGTGCTGCTCGAGAATTTCCGCCCCGATGTGAAGACACGCCTCGGCATCGACTACGACGTGCTTTCGAAAGTGAACCCGCGCCTCGTTTACGCGAGCATCTCGGGGTTCGGCCAGACCGGTCCCTATGCGACGCGCCCCGGCTTCGACCAGATCGCGCAGGGGATGGGCGGGCTCATGTCGGTCACCGGGCTTCCGGGCCAGGGGCCGCTGCGGGTGGGCCTGCCGATCGCGGACCTGTGCGCCGGCATCTTCGCCGCGTACGGGGTCACGGTGGCTCTCCTCGAACGCGAGCACTCGGGCCGCGGCCAGTGGCTGCACACGTCGCTGCTCGAGGCGCAGATGTACATGATGGATTTCCAGACCGCGCGGTGGACGCTGGACGGCGAGATTCCCGGCCAGGCGGGAAACTACCATCCCACCAGCATTCCGACGGGCGTGTACAAGACCCGCGACGGCCATATCAACATCGCTGTCTTCGGCGGCAAGATCTGGGAGCGCTTCGCCGAGGCGATGGGCGCGCCGGAATGGATCACCGACGAGCGCTCCAAGACCAAGGGTGCGCGCTCGGTGCATCGCGATTGGCTCAACGCCGAGATCGAGAAGCGGCTGCAACAGAACACCAGCGCCTACTGGATCGAGACGCTGAACGAGACCGGCGTGGCGTGCGGGCGCATCAATAACCTCAAGGAAGTATTCGAGGAGCCGCAGGTGAAGCACCTCGGGATCCTCAGGAAAGTCGTCTCGAAGGAGCTGGGCGAGCAGTCCCTCATGGGCCAGCCGGTGACTCTCACCCGCACCCCTTCCACCATCGCGCGCTCGGCCCCCAGGCGCGGCGAACATTCCGCGGAGATCCTCGCGGAGATCGGCTATGGAACCGATGAGCTCGCCCAGATGAAATCGCGAGGAGTGTACTGATGAACGACATGACCACGTACGTCTCTCCCACCGAGCGCGTGAAGACCTGGCTCGACGGCCCCGTCCTGCACATCCGCTTCAACAACCCCGCCAAGCACAATGCGCTGTCGGTGGACATGTGGGAGGCGGTGCCGCAAATCCTCGGGCAGGCCGAGCGCGATGACCGGGTGCGTGTGGTGGTGCTCTCCGGCGAGGGCGAGAAGGCGTTTGTCTCCGGCGCCGACATCTCACAGTTCGAGGACATGCGCGCCGCCCAGGAAGCGGTAAAGCGCTATGAGGCGATGGCCGAAGCGGCGCTCGAGGGAATTTTCGAGTTCAGCAAGCCCACGATCGCGTGCATTCGCGGCTATTGCATCGGCGGGGGCGTGAATGTGGCGATCAGCTGCGACCTTCGCGTCGCCGCGAGTACCTCGATCTTCTCGGTTCCGGCCTCGCGCCTGGGACTCGGGTACCGCGTCTCCGCGATGCGCAACCTCACCCAGCTGGTGGGGCCGGGGTTCGCGAAGGACATCTTCTTTACCGGCCGCCGGCTGGACGCGGCCGAGGCGCTGCGCATCGGGCTCGTCAACCGCACCGCCGATCCCGACAAGCTCGACGACCTGCTGAAGGAATATACCGACGCCATTTCCACTGGCGCGCCGCTCACGATCAAGGCGGGCAAGCGCATCATCCGGGAGGTCCTGAAAGCCGACCACGTCGACATGGAGCTCGCCCGCCGCCTGATCCTCGACTGCTTCGAGAGCGAGGACTATGCCGAGGGACGCAAGGCTTTCATGGAAAAACGCAAACCGACATTCCAGGGGAAATGATGAAGCTCCATCCGCTGGACGACTTCGCCCATCGCGCTGGTGTGCTCCTACCCGAATCCTGCGGTGCCCGATGTGCCGACACTGACCGAGTTGGGGCTCGCCGACTTCGACGTCGGCACCATGTAGCGGACTGGTCGGGCCCAGGGGCGTGCCCGCGGACGTGATCCGGAAAATCAACGAGGCCGTGCGCGACGTCGTGAACGATCCGGTTATCCGGCAGCGCCTGGTCGATGAAGGTGCCGAGATCAAGCTGATGTCGCCGCAGGACTTCGGTGCGTTCATGCGCGCCGAGAATGTCCGCTGGGTGAAGGTCGTCAAGGAAGCCGGCATCA
>JANNKG010000293.1:0-7595 GCA_031396185.1 Burkholderiales bacterium
CCACGTCCTCGGACTGGAACTGCACCATGGCAATGCCACGCACGCCGTCCAGGACGTTGCGGGCATCGATCAGGCCGGACGCCTGCCCCTTGCCCAGGTCGATCTGGGTCACGTCCCCGGTCACCACCGCTTTCGACCCGAAGCCGATGCGGGTGAGAAACATCTTCATCTGCTCGGGCGTCGTGTTCTGCGCCTCGTCGAGGATGACGAATGAATGGTTGAGCGTGCGCCCGCGCATGAACGCGAGCGGCGCGATCTCGATGGCGCCGCGCTCGAAGGCGCGCATCACCTTGTCGTAACCCATGAGGTCGTAGAGCGCGTCGTAGAGCGGGCGAAGGTAGGGATCCACCTTCTGCGCCAGGTCGCCGGGCAGGAAGCCCAGTTTTTCGCCCGCCTCCACCGCCGGACGCGTGAGCACGATTCGCTTCACCGCGTCGCGCTCGAGCGAGTCGACCGCGGCGGCGACCGCCAGGAACGTCTTGCCGGTACCTGCGGGACCCACGCAGAAGGTGATGTCGAACTTGCGCATCGCCTGCAGGTACTCGGCCTGGCGCGGGGTCCGCGCGGTGAGCTCGCTGCGCCGCGGCAGCAACAAGGCAGGCGAGTCGGTTTCCTCGCCCGTACGCCGGTGCGAGATCTCCACCAGCCCCAGCTGGATGTCCTCGACCGAAAGCTCTTCGCGTGCGCTGCGCTCATAGAAACGCCGCAGCGCCAGCGCCGCCTGGCTCGCCTTGTCGCGCGCTCCCACCACGCTGAAGCGCTCGCCACGGCGCGCGATGGTGACATCGAGCGCGGTTTCGATCTGGCGCAGGTTGGCATCGAGCGGCCCGCAGAGGGCGGCAAGCCGGGTGTTGTCGACTGGCTTGAACGAGACCTCCTCGGCCGGCGGGCGCCGCCGCGCCACGCGCTCGGAGCTCAGATGCCGACGCGCTGCATCGGTGCCTTCAGCGCCTCCTCGAGCGTATTGCGGCTGTCCGCCAGGTGCGCGCGCGCCTCCTTGGTCAGGCCCGCGCGCGACTGCGCGCTTTTCAGCTGCGCCACCAGGACGCGCGTGTTCTCGCGCTGCAGGGCGCGGGCGTCGGCGAGCGTGCTGTTGGCGCGCGTCAGCATGAAGGTCAGGCGGCGCACGTGCTCGCGCTGCAGGTTGCGGCGCATGAGCGAAATGTCGCCGGTCCCCTTCAGGTCGCTCCAGATCGAGCCCTGCAGGTTGTCGTAGAGGTCGGAGAGCGAAAGACCTTTCTTGGGGTCTCCCATCTTGAGGCTCGAATCGAGCAGCCGTGTTGCGACCGCGTCGCTCATTAAACGATCGAGTACCTGCGTTTGCGCGGCAAGAACGCGCGAGGCAAGCGTGAAGCTGGCCTTTTCGCCCCCGCCGGCCTCGAAGGGGTCGGCCGCCAGGCGCCCGAGGAACTCGGGCCTGAACTTGAAGCTGTCCGCCTGGAAAAGTCCCTGGGTCACGAGCTTGAGCGCCTCGCGTTGCCGCTCGGGGGCAATCGGGGTGAAGCTCGCGCGCGGGCTACCGGCGTGATCACGCACGTAGACCACACCGCCCACGTACTTGGCCGCCACCTGCGCCGCCAGCGAGTACTGGCTGAATCCCGACACCACGTTGCGGTAGAGAATGTCGCGGCCCTCGTCGTCCTGCAGCTTGCGATCCTGCCAGCGATCCCAGAGCTCGCGCGACAGCGCCATGCGCCGCTTGGCGAACACCAGCGGATCGCTGCCCAGGTCGCGCTGGTTCACCTCGGGGTCCGCGGCCTCCATGCCGATTCCGGTCTCCTCGTCGGTGGCATAGGCAAGCTGCGGCTCGTTGCTGCGCGCCGCGATCTTCGCGAGCTCCCGCGTCTCCTCCGCCGGCGCGAGTTCCCGGTAGGCGTACTCGACGGCCCAATAGTCGTACGGACCGAGCGTGCTCATCACGTACTCGCCCTGCTTTTCCTTGTCGAGCGCGATATTCCACGCGTTGTAGTCCATGACCGATCCGCCGATTCCGTGCACCCGCGTGAATTCGGGATCGGCGATCTGCTCTTCGGTGTAGATGGTGGAGGCGCGGAAATTGTGCCGCAGGCCCAGGGTGTGGCCGACTTCGTGGGTAATCACGTCCTTGAGCGTGGCCTTCACGATCGCCTCGGCTTCGGGACCCGAAGGGTCCAGGTCGCCGCGGGCCTCGAGCAAACCGGTGGCAAACGCCGCCTCGCTGAAAGCCTCCGCGCCGTAGGCGCAAAGGCTCGAGTCGTCGTGAGCGTGGCGGGCGGGAGCGGGCCTGGGAAACTGCTCGCCCGCAAGCTTGCGCGGCAAACGAGTCCAGCCCTGCGATACGCCGATGTCGGCGTCCAGGATCTCGCCGGTGCGCGGATCGACGCGGCGCGGGCCGATCGCCAACGCGCCGTCGCTCGTGTCTAGGTACCAGCGGACCGAGGCGTGGCGCAGGTCGGCGGTGTCGAAGTCGGCATCTTCGGGCTGCATTTCAACGCGGATCGCGTCCTTGAAGCCGATCTTCTCGAACGCCTTGTTCCACTCGAGCACGCCGGCCCTCACCGTGTCGCGGTACTCGAGCGGGATGTTGCGGTCCAGCCAGAAGACGACCGGTTGCTTCGGCTCCGACATCGGCGCGCCCGGCTCCTTTTTCTCCAGGCGCCAGCGGTTGACGAAGTACTGGCGCGGCGAGGGCGCGATGTCGTTGGTGAACTCGTGGTGGCGAGTCATGAAATGGCCTACGCGCGCGTCGGCCTTTCGCGCGCGCATCGGCTCCTCGGGCAGCTTGGCAAGGCTGTAGTGGTAGCCGAGGAACATGCTGCGCGCGTCCTCGAGGGTGCCGGGCAGGATGGGCCCGTTGGCATTTCCCGTGAGCACCGGCAGCTTGGGCATGGCGAAGTGCGCGGAAACGCTGAAGGTAGCCATATCGGCCGTGGCGCGCACCTTGGTGAAGCTCGAATTGCGCTGGTCGAACGAATAGGCCGTGCGGTACGTGGCTTCGAGTTCGGTGGCGGTTCCCGCGATGTCGGCGAGGAACAGGGGATTGGCCTCGATCAGTACCGCCTTGGTCTCGGGGTGCGGCTCGCTCGCCACCGTGGCGCTTCCCAGGAGGCTGTCGGTGAAGCTCTGCTGCGCGGCGAGCGCCAGCGGGGTCCCGGCTTTCGCGCCAAAGCGCGAATTCTTCGCGATCATCTGCACCAGGCCGCCGACCTTGCGGAATTCCACCACGTAGCCGCGCATCATGAACGGATAAATGAATTTCTCGCCGAGTCCGCGTGTGCGGTTGATCGAGAGGTAGTAGGGCGTATTGAGCTGCTCGGGCTTCAGTTCGATGAAAACCTTCTCGTCTTTCTCATAGAGGGTGAAATATCCGGGCAGCGCCTTGGCCTCGCGGATCACCGAGGCGAAGGCGCGCGGGCTGGGAACCGGGGGCGAGCTCTGTGGCGTTCCCGGCAGGGTGGTCGGAAGCGCGACCGTCGCGGTGGGTGCCGGCGCCTGCTGGCCGGAGGGCTGTGGCGGCGAAGACGGCGGCGGTGTCTGCGCGGGTTTCTGCGCGAATGCGGCGCTGGTTCCGAGTGCCAGAACGAGGGCGGAGACAGGGACGTGGCGAAGGAACCGTTTCATTGATGCTCCTCTAGAGCGGGGGCTCTCGCCCCCTGGAAATCCGTGGTGGCGACTCGCCCGCGCAAGCTATGGGGGAGTGCCGCGGTGATCTCGACCTCGACGTAACGTCCGACGAGGCGCGGATTGCCGGCGAAATTGACGACGCGGTTGTTGTCGGTGCGCCCCGCGAGTTCGTCCGCGTCCTTGCGCGACGGGCCCTCGACCAGCACGCGCTGCCGGGAGCCGACCATCGCTTGCGAATACGTTTCGGCAAGCTCCTGGATGCGTTTCTGGAGGCGCTGCAGGCGCGCGAGCTTCACCGCATGGGGCGTCACGTCCTCGAGGTTCGCCGCCGGCGTTCCGGGGCGCGGGCTATAGATGAAGCTGAAGGAGCCGTCGAAGCGCACCTCCTCCACGAGCTTCATCGTTTGCTCGAAGTCGGCGTCGGTCTCGCCCGGGAAGCCGACGATGAAATCGCTCGAGATCGAGATCGAGATGTCGGGGCGCGTCGCACGAAGCCGCCGGATGATCGACCGGTACTCCAGGGCGGTGTAGTTGCGCTTCATCGCCGCAAGGATCCGATCGGAACCCGATTGCACCGGCAGGTGCAGTTGCGATACCAGCTTCGGCAGCTTGGCGTAGGCGTCGATCAGGCGCTGCGTGAATTCGAGCGGATGCGAGGTGGTGTAGCGGATGCGCTCGATGCCGTCGAGCTTCGCGACCTGTGCCAGCAGCAGCGCGAAATCGGCGGATTCCCCGCCGGGTAGCTCGCCGCGGTAGGCGTTCACGTTCTGGCCAAGCAGGGTGAGCTCCATCACGCCGCGGCCGGCAAGGTGACTTGCCTCGCCGATGATGTCGTGCAGCGGGCGCGAGACCTCCTCGCCGCGTGTGAAAGGAACCACGCAGAAACTGCAGTACTTGCTGCACCCCTCCATGATCGAAAGGAAGGCGCTCGACTGGCCCACGCGTGCCGGCGGCAGGTGATCGAATTTCTCGATTTCGGGAAAGGAGATGTCCACCTGCGCGCGGCCGGTTGCGCGGCGGCTGGCGATGAGCTGCGGCAGGCGATGCAGGGTCTGCGGGCCGAAAACCAGGTCAACGAATGGGGCGCGGCGTACGATCTCCTCGCCCTCCTGGCTCGCCACGCAACCGCCCACGCCGATGAGCAGGCCAGGCTTGCCCGCCTTGAGGCCGCGGACCCGCCCCAGGTCGGCGAACACCTTCTCCTGCGCCTTCTCGCGCACGGAACAAGTGTTGAAGAGGATGAGATCCGCCTCGCCAGGGTCCGAGGTTTTCTCGAAGCCTTCGGCGGCGGCGAGCACGTCGGCCATCTTGTCCGAGTCGTACTCGTTCATCTGGCATCCGAAAGTCCGGATGAATACTTTCTTCGGCGTCATGGCGTCCTGGGTCGCGGAGTTGATTCCGGGCAGTGAGCTACTCAACTGACAGACAAATCCTACAGGAACCACCTACAAATGTCGGACGCCATGCTGTGCATATGTAGGGTTTTTCCTACAAAAATGGTCCGATAGGACCACGCCCAGAGGGCTGGAGCCGCCAGCCTGTGGCCCCCTAGCCGATGGAACGTCAGCGGCCGCCGGAACCTGCGCCTTCGAGGCAACGCGTGCGGGCGATGTCCGTCCTATGAATAGGCGCGACATTCGACGCGTGCTCGTTATTCGCAATGACAGGAGATAAGAAATGATCCGTTCCCAATACCTCAGCACCCTCGCCTTGGCCGCCCTTATCGGCGCCGCTCCCGCTTTTGCCCAAACCAGCGGCACCAGCGACACCTTGAAGGAGCCGACCTCGGCCACGCAGCCGGGGTCCGCGAAAGCCAAGCCCGCGAAGAACCGTGCCGAATCCTCGGCCATGACAGCCGCCAAGCCGCTTTGCAGCGAGCTCAACCACCCGAATGCCGGCAAGCTCGCGGACAAGGACACGGGCAGGGCGAAGGACAATTCGAGCAGCGCGGTGCACATGGACTGCATCGCTGACTCTCCGTCCAGCGCTTCCTCCCCATCGACGACCGGCTCAGCCTCCGGCATGGCCGCGCCGACGTCCGGCGCAGCGACTACCAGTACCGATGCTGCTTCGTCCACGGCTACGAGTTCCAGCAACCCGTCCGCCACTGGCTCCAGCGCCAGCTCCAATTCGGCAGTAGCCGGATCGGCCTCGGAGGTGAATTCGTCGGTGACGGGTTCCAACTCGACGTTCACGCCGTCGATCGACTTGCGGGGCCGGTCGAGCCTCACGATCGACAACAACACGACCACCGGCGGCCAGTCGCTTAACAGCAACACCACGACGACCACTGGTGACCAGTCCCTCAGCAACACCACCAGCGCCACCACGGGTGACCAGTCGCTGAACAGCGGCACCAGCGCCTCGAGCGGCACCGGCGCGGCCAACTCGTCGACGAGTTCGACCGAGATGGAGAAGAACAAGGGCGAGAAGAAGTAACTTCCCACCGTGCGGAATAAAAAAGCGGGCCGCGAGGCCCGCTTTTTTCATTCGAATAGGGTGGTGGCGAGTCAGGGATTTGAACCCCGGACCAACGGATTATGATTCCGCTGCTCTAACCACTGAGCTAACTCGCCGAAAGAACTCGATATTTTCCGGGTTATGCGCTTCCCGGTCAACTTACTTGAGCGACATGGGCTCGTCGATGGCTCGCGTGGCCGCGTCGAATAGGAGGTCGCGGCGATCCGCGGGGATTTCCAGTGAGCGTGCGGCGCGGGCGACGAAGGCCTCGTCGAACTCCTGGGGCCCGGCGGGAAACAGCGTGAGATACATCGTGAGCACCGCGAGATCGCCGCCCAGCGACGCCGGGTGGACCGTATCGCTATGCAGTCGCAGGCGCTTGTCGACCGAGAGCGCGCGTAGCCACGCTTCACCCACCGGCAGCAAGATACCGTCTACCGCGGTCGCTGCCTCGCGATAGGCGCCGATCACTCCGGCGAAGTCGCGCATCCGCTCGACGGACGGCCAGACCATGTAAAGCGCGGGCCTGGCGCCCGCCTCCCGGATCGGCTTGGCAAAGCGCTTCGTGTAGTCGACCAGCTGCGCGCGGCTGTCGGGCAGCGAGGACGAGCCTTGCTGAAGTACCACGACGTCCCAGCCCTTGCGGATCGCGGCCAGTGCCCGCCCGTCGCGCCAATGGTCCTCGAGGCTGAGATCCGGGAACGCGACCGCCTCGACCGTCGCCTTGCGGCCCATGGCGGTCGCAAGCTTCGCCAGCCGTCCGGGGATGTCGCCGGTGTAGGTGAGGCTGTTGCCGATGAACAGGACGCGGAGCGCCTTGGCGTCCGGTGCCTGCGCCGCCGCATAGCTGGCGAAGACGGCCAGAAGGCTCGCAAGGAAAGCGCGGCGAATCATCAGACGTTGAAGCGGAAATGCATCACATCCCCGTCCTTCACAATGTACTCCTTGCCTTCGAGGCGCATCTTGCCCGCTTCCTTCGACTTCGCCTCGCCGCCGAGCCGGACATAGTCGTCATAGGCGATCACTTCGGCGCGAATGAAGCCCTTCTCGAAGTCGGTGTGGATCACGCCGGCAGCCTGTGGCGCCGTCGCGCCCTTCCTCACCGTCCAGGCGCGCACTTCCTTGTCGCCCGCGGTGAAGTACGTCTGCAAGCCGAGCAGGTCGTGCGTGGCGTGGATGAGGCGGTCGAGGCCCGGTTCCGTCATCCCCATGTCGGCCAGGAAAATCAGCTTCTCCTCGTCCGAGAGGTCGGCGATCTCGGCTTCGAGCTTGGCGCTGATGGCGACCACCGGCGCGCCTTCCTTGGCGGCGTACTGCTTCACACGCTCGAGCAGCGGGTTGTCCTCGAACCCGTGCTCGCCTACGTTGGCGATGTAAAGCGCGGGCTTGGCCGTAAGGAGCGCCAGCGGCTTGAGCAGCGCCATCTCGTCTTCGCTGAAACCCATCGCGCGCACCGGATGAAAGCCGTCGAGCGCCTTCTCGACGCGCTCGAGCAGCGCCACCAGCTTGACCGCTTCCTTCTCGCCGGCGCG
>JANNKG010000337.1:0-1986 GCA_031396185.1 Burkholderiales bacterium
GGGGTGCTTCAGGCGCCCGGCCAGGCGCATCTCGTTCACCCACAGGTGGTCCAGCTTGGTGCGGTCCTCGCTCGCCTGGTGGCCGGCGCGCACGATCTTCAACGCCACCTTGCGCTGGAGGAAGCGGTCGGTGGCGACGTACACCTCGGCCTGGCCGCCCTGGCCCAGCGGGCGGACGAACTCGAAGCGGCGGCCCAGGGGGCCGGAGAAGACCTGCGGGGATTGCATTGTTTTCCTCCCGGGATTGGGAGTATCGCAATTTCCGGGGGGCCGGGCCAGCCTGCTATTCCAGCTTCGCGGTCTTCAGGCGCCTTCGGATTTCACCGATCGCCTCTTCGACTCCGGCTTCCATCTTTTCGAAGATGCTGTTGGGGACGTCCACGTCCGCACCTTGGTATTGCATCAGGCCGCGCAGGCGATTCGCTTCCGTGAAGGCGGCCGCGGTTCCTTTCCGCAGAGCGAGGGTCTGTTCCGCGCACCCCAGGGTCGCCTGGCGGTTTCCCTCTCCGTCTTTCGCCCTATAGCCGGCCAGCTTGAGCCCCGCGAGCGAAACCGCGTGCGCCGCGTCGTAGAGGTTCAGGAAGCGAATGCGCTGCGTGACACCCTTAGCGTTTGACGCGACGACGTATTCCTGCGCCGTGGCGAGGTGGTTTTCGACCTCCCGGCGAGCGGGGCGGTGGCGATCGAGTTGGCGGCGCTCGACCATTCGCTCCAGGTTTTCCAGGGCCATTCAGCGCTCCTTCGTTGCCGTGCACGAAAATCTTGGGGCCCTGAGCGACACCCAGAAGAAACGAATTTCCTTCGTGCAGTTTTCGGGCCCATTCGTCCGGACGGTATAGCTTCACGCTGATTTCGCGCCCCACATGAACTGAAACGTCCGACATTGCCTCGGAGAGGACAGCGAAGTCGATGCTTCCGATGACCAGCAGGTCGATATCGCTGCGGCCGTGCTGTGTTCCGGCAGCATAGGAGCCGAAAATAAACGCGCACTCGATTCCGTCCAAGGGTGCCAGGGCGGTCGCGATCTGGCCCTGCACGGCCCAGGTCTTCACGGCGATGCTCCGCAATTCTTGGAAGAGCGGGCACATGAGGTTTGCCCGGTAAAAAAGCTGGCGGCCGGACTCTTCGGATGTCAACACCTCCGCTCCGGCGAGCTGGCGAAGCTCACGCCCGATGGTTTGCGCCGAGAATCCCGATCGCCGTGCGATGTCCCGGACGTGGAGGGCGCGATCCGGCTCCGAGAACAGCAAGCCGATCACGGCTTCGCGGGCTTTGCCGAACAGCAGGGCTCCGAGGGAAAGGGAGGAGGGCATCTGAGATTGTCAGTTAATGTATGACAAGTGTCATACAAAAGCTTACAAACCGCAACCCCTTAAATCAGAGCACCCGCCCACGCTGACACGATCTTCAACGCGCGCGCGGGCCTTTGGCTCATTTGCGCCGGCGCGCGCGCCGCGGCTTTGGCGCTTCCTGCTCGTCGATGGGATAACGCTCCGCGAGCTCGTCGAGGGTGGGCCGCCGGCTGGTCTCGCGCGTCGTGAGCTCCAGGCCCACGGCGGCAAGCAACCGCGACAGGTTGGCCAAGTTGATGGCGCTGCGTCCATTCTCGAAATCGCTCACGGTCTTGCGCGTGAGGCGGGCGCGGCTCGCCGCCTGCTCCTGGGTGAGCGCAAGGGCAAGGCGGCGGTCGCGGAAGGTTTGGCGGAGGGACTGCATGTCACCCAAACTACTCATTGGGTGCAGTATTGTCAATAATGAGTAGTTTGATATACAAGACGCCATCCCTCAGCGCTTTTATTCCTGAGATCGCTGTCATCCCCCTTGATCGCTGTCATCCCGTGAAGAGGGGGATCCAATAACGGCCCCGCCCGCCTACGCCAGGGGTGACAGCCCACGAGCTCCTATAACGCGGGGCGTTATGGGGAGTCGGATCGTGCCCGGGGAAAGACGCTCTCCTATGACGAGTGACGTTATAGCCCCGAATAC
>JANNKG010000348.1:0-7701 GCA_031396185.1 Burkholderiales bacterium
GAAGACCGGTGATCCACCGGCAGTCTTCACCGACGTCTTGGCGAACATCTGAAACTTGACCGCGTAGGTTCGATCGCAGAACTCCGCGATCTCCTTCGCGCATCCCGGCTCCTGCTGGCCGAAATCGTTCGACGGGAAGCCGAGGATCACGAGCCCGCGCGACTTGTACTTCTCGTTCAGCGCCTGCAGGCCCTTGTACTGGGGAGTGAAGCCGCAAAAGCTCGCGGTATTCACGACGAGGACTACCTTGCCGGCGTACTGGCACAGGTTTTCCTTTGTGCCGATGAGGTCACTGACCGTGTGATCGAGGAGGGTGCCGCACGCGGCGGCCGAAGCATTGGTGGTGACCATGAGGGCGACGATGGCGAGGAGAGTTTTCATGAGCGGTATGCTACCGCCGCATGTCCAACCTCGCGAACATTTTCTGGCGCTCCCTCACCGGGTCGCACGCCCATCTCGGGACGGGGACGGATCGGATCAAGCGGTACGTCCGCGGTTTCCCATCGATGATCGGGTACGCGGACCCTGCGGATCCCGATTTCCCGTCGCTCATTGCCTTCTGCGATCCGGGCGAGCGCTTCTATTGCGCCGAGTGGCGAGGACCGCAGCCTGCCGGCTGGACGATCGAGGTCGATAGCTCCATGTGCGCGATGTTGTGGACCGGGGCGTTACCTCCGGCGGACGCCTCGCTGCCAATCGTCCGCCTTGGGATGGAACACGTCCCGCAAATGCTCGAGATCGCCGCCGTGACACGCCCCGGGCCCTTTCCGCAGCGTCCCATGGAGATGGGCGAGTGGTACGGCTTGCTTGAAGGCGATCGTGTGGTGGCGATGGCGGGCGAGCGGCTCTACGCCTCACCCCTGCGTGAGGTGAGCGGCATCTGCACGTTGCCCGAGTACCAGGGCAGGGGATACGCCAGGCGGCTGACCGAGCAGGTGATCCGCTCGCAACTCACTCGAGGCCTGTCGCCCTTCCTGCATGTCGCCTCGTCGAACACCCGCGCGCGAACGCTCTACGAGCGGATGGGCTTTGAGGTCGAGCGAGAGGTGGCGATGCGGGTGGTGTCTCGACTCTAGCGGGGGAGGACGAGGGTCAAAGGATCGAACGCCACCCCACTGACTTGCATCGCCCACGTTTGCCCGGGTGCGATGTCACGTGGCGTCGTGAGGGTGCCGGTGGTGACCACCTCTCCAGCAGCGAGTGGCTCCGACTCGCGGTCTGCCGCGAGGATCTCGACAAAGGCGGCGAGCGCCTTCAACGGATGCCCAAGCGTATTGCTGCCCACGCCGCGCTCGACGACTTCTCCGTTCAACGAAAGTGTGACCTGGCAGGATTCAAGGGCTGCGGCGAGCGCGGCCGCGGGCATCGACGCCATCATGAGCGGTTCTCCCACCACCAGGCGATAGTGAACGCCGCTGTCGGCGATGCCTTCCGCGGCATTGAAATTCCATCCCTCGAAGTGGCTGTCGATCAGCTCGAAGCAGGGGGCCGCCCACTCGATGCAGCCGAGCAGCGCCTCGTAGCCGGTGTCGGCGCGACCGATCGGCCGCGAGAGGCGAAACGCGAACTCCGGCTCGAGCCGCGCCGCGCGCGCTTCGCCCAGGTCCACCGAGATCTTCCCGTCCCGCGCGAGGAGCAGCGTCGAATCGTGCACGTAGCCCCAAATTGGCGAGTGCGTCTGCTTCTGCGCCCACTGGCCACGATTGGTGAGCCCGATCTTGCGACCGGCGACGGCGTCGCCCGCGTCGATGCGGCGCCGCGCGATCGCGTTCGCCACGGCGTATCCCTGGGACATGGAGAATCCGGGATGACGTGCGGCGACCGAAGGCACCGTGGCGCGGTCGCGTCGCGCGGCGATGAGCTCCGTCGCCAGCTGTTCAATGTCGATACCCATTCAGGCCTCGGGGAGGGGATATTCCAGCATTCTCTGCTTCCCCGCGATTGTGGGGTGTGTCGAAGACTCGGCGCTATTCTGACTCCTGAGATTGCGGAGGTTACTTTGGGCGATCGCCCGAAAGGAAGGTGCCGCTCCACCCTGGCGTGGCCACCTGAAGTTGCCGAGCACCCATCTTGGTGAGCGTGAACTGCCCCCCGCCCGACAGGGCGTATTGCACCAGCCAGCTCGCGGCCGGGCCCACGCGGATCTGATTCGCGGGGATGCGCACTTCGAAAGCTGCGCCGCTTGGGCAGACGACGCTCGCACCCTCCGCCCACAGGCCCTCGTCGGTCTTCATGAACTCGATGAACAGTGCGCCGTTGCGCTCACGGATCGAGAGCACCAGCGGCCGGCCGTCATCCATGCTGGTCTCGGTCCATTGGAGCGGAAACGACGGATCGGCCACGAGTGCGCGTAATGCCACGATCGTGTGCGCACAGGGCGCAGCGGTCGCCTGGCAGGTGCCGGCGAACAAGAGCAGGGACAGGAGCAGGCGATTTGTCATGTGCCTGCAACGTAGGTTGCGCGTGTTGCGGTTTCGTGACGGTCTCGATGCAATTCGCTCGCAGAGTCACCTCTTCGTCATCACCACTGTCTAGCATCCGGCTCTCCCACTCGTGTTTCGCAGGAGATCCCCATGCAAGAAATCTGCAGATACCTGGCGCTCGGCGCCGCATCGCTGTCCATCGCATGCTCCGCGATCGCGCGCGATAACGACGTCGCCCCAGGGCGCGCGTTCACCGTCAAGATCATCGGCTTCAACGACTATCACGGCAATCTCCAGTCGCCGGGCACGTTCGGCGTGAATACATCGATCCCCGCCGCACAGCGTCCTCCGGTCGGCGGCGCCGAGTTCATCGCCGCGCACGTGGCGAGGCTCAAGTCCCAGAACCCGCTCAACGTCGTGGTCGGCGCGGGCGACTCCATCGGCGCCACGCCGCTCATCTCGGCGCTCTTCTTCGATGAGCCCGCCGTAGAGACGCTCAACCGTATCGGGCTCGAGTTCAACTCCGTCGGAAACCACGAGTTCGACAAGGGCTCGGCCGAGCTGCTGCGCTTGCAGAATGGCGGATGCAAGATGACGGGCGGCGTGGTCGATCCTCAAAGCTGCAAGGGCCATCAGGTCGGCACTCCGGTTCCGTTTGAAGGCGCCCGGTTCAAATGGCTCTCGGCCAACGTGGTCGAGACCGCCACCGGCAAGACGCTCCTGCCGGCCTACGGCGTGAAGCGATTCCGCGGCGTCGAGGTGGCCTTCGTCGGCATGACGCTGAAGGCCACGCCCTCCATCGTCACGCCCACGGGAGTTGCAGGACTGGAATTCCTGGATGAAGCGGAGACGGTGAACGAACTCATCCCGGTGCTCCGCGCGCGCAAGATCGAATCGATCGTCGTGCTGGTGCACGAAGGCGGATTCCAAAGCGGCACCTTGTCGGACATCAACGGTTGCGAGGGCAACCTGGGCGGCTCCGCGATCGCCAGTGTCGTCGGCAAGCTCGACGATGCGGTCGACCTCGTCGTCAGCGGTCATACGCACTCCGCCTACAACTGCCGCCTGCCCAATTCCGTCGGCAGGCTCATTCCGGTCACGAGCTCCAGCGCCTTCGGCCGTGTGCTCACCGATATCGACCTGACGCTCGACCCGGCGACCAAGGACGTCGTAGCGGCCACGGCGACCAATCGCCTCGTAGTGCGAAACGATCCGGCGATCGTGGCGGATGTCGAAGTCGCCGGCATTGTTGCCGGGTACAACGGCCTCGTGTCGCCCATCGCCAACCAGGTCATCGGCTCGATCACGATGGCGCTGCCCAACACCCGCGTCGACGTGGCGTGCAACATGCCGGCGGGCAACCTGATCGCCGATGCGATGCTCGATGCCACGAGCGCCGCGGGCTTCGGCGGCGCCACGATCGCGCTCATGAACGGCGGTGGCGTGCGCACTCCGGGATTTACCTTCTCGCAGACCGTGGGTGAGGGCGACGGCAACGTGACCTACGGCGAGGCGTTCACCGTGCAGCCGTTCGGCAACAGCCTCGTCACGCTCACGCTGACCGCGCAACAGCTGAAGAACGTGCTCGAGGAGCAGTTCGCCGGTTGTCGCGGTCAGGACCCCCTCCGCACGCGCGTCATGGTGCCCTCGGCGGGCTTCAAGTACACCTGGGACGGCAGCCAGGCGTGCAACGCGCGCATCCGCACGGTGACCCTCACGGGCGCAGGCGCGGAGACGATCGTCGCTGGCGGTGCGGTGGTCGATGCGGCGCGCACCTACCGCGTCACAGTCAACAATTTCATGGCAACCGGCGGCGACGGCTATTCGACTTTCCTGGGCGCGACCGATCAGCTTGGGGGCGCGCAGGACATCGACTCGCTGGTGGCCTACATGGATAACTTCAGGGTGCCGAGCCCGCCTTACGCACCGAACACCCGCGTCGAGGATGCCGGCACGCCGCGCATCCAGCGCATCGGTGGGTCCGCCTGCCCGAGCGGCGCGAACGTGAACCCGTAACGCCATGAAGTGGGTCCTGCTGTTGTTCGCCGCGTTGGTTGCGGCGCTGGCGGCGGACGCGGCCGAGCCGTCGTTGCGCGCCGCGATGCTGCACCGGGGTGAGGCCGCGCTCGCCCGCGGGGAAGTCGAGGTCGCGTTGCAAGAGTTCGAAGCCGCGGCCGCCCTCTCGCACGCGGCCGATGCCGAGATGGGCATCGTGCGGGCGTACATGCAGGCGGGCGAGTACCGGCGCGCGCTGGCGTTCGTGGCCCATACCGCGGGCGCGCATCGCGACGAGACCGCGAGTGCCGTCCTTTACGCGTACCTGTTGCTCGTCGGCGGGCAGGATGTCGCGGCACGGCGCGTGTTGGCTGAAGCGCAAGCGCAGTTTCCGGTCACCCCGTTGGGTCCCTTCGAGGTTGGCGAGTTGCCCACGGCGGCGCGCGTCTCCGGAACCGGCGTGTTGATCGATCGCGGCCGGCGGGCGCTCTTGCCGCTCGCGGCGCTCGGCGAGTCGGACCATGCTTGGGTCCGGAATGGCCTGGGCCACGTCGCACGCGCGAAGGTGGAGCAACGCCTGATGGCGGAAGGCGTGGCGGTCGCGCGGCTGGAGAGCGAGCTCCCTTTCGACGCCGACTTGCGCATCGCCGCGAAGCCGCCTTTCCCCGGAAGCCCCGCCTTCGCGGTCGCTCATCCGAGGCTGTCCACGCCCAAGCCCACCTGGCCGTTGCTGGCCACCGGATTCGTCGGCCGGCCGGTGGGCGGGACGCCGATTCGCGAGCTGGGTCCTGAGCTCTCGGCGGGCGGGCGTGGCGGCGCGGTGTTCGACATCAGCGGTCATCTGCTCGGCATCGCCGTGCCGGAAGCCGGCTCCTCGCGCCTCCTACCGGTTTCCCACCTGCGTGAGCGCCTGGGGGCGGCGTTGGGTGACGCTGCACCCGAGACCCGGTCGCCTGCCCCGGTGGACCGGATCTACGAGGGGGGGCTGCGCACTGCGTTGCAGATACTCACGCTTCCCCGCGGCGGCTAACGAAAAAGAGAAGGGCCGCGCGAGCGGCCCTTGTCGGGCGGAAGGCAGGTCAGTGCCGCGGTTCCTGGTACTTGGCTTCCCACCCTCGAACCTGCGAGTCGGCTTCGTCGCGCGTGCAGCCGTATTTCTCCTGGATCTTGCCCACCAGCTGGTCACGCTTGCCGGCGATGACGTCGAACTCATCGTCGGTGAGCTTGCCCCACTGCTCCTTCACGTTGCCTTTCAGCTGCTTCCAGTTGCCTTCGATGCGGTCCCAGTTCATGTGAGCTCCTCAAATAACGTGTCTTCGTGAGTCCACGGCGAGCGCCCGTCCGTTCCCGGGAATAGGCCGTTTGAGGCACCCCTCGGGCTCTTTATCTACACCTGTGGCACGCGAGCCACACGCCGCGGTTGAATAGCGAGTTGCTATGATTGCCGCTCCTTCGGGGGACGGCATGAGACTGGGAATGATCGGGCTGGGGCGCATGGGTGCCAACATGGCGCGGCGCCTGATGAAAGGCGGTCACGAAGTGGTCGCATTCGACGCGAGTGCCGAGCCGCGCGGGGCGCTTGCATCGAAGGGCGCCCAGCCCGCCGATTCGCTGTCCGCGCTGGCTGAGGCGCTGCCGAAGCCGCGCGTCCTCTGGTTGATGATTCCGGCCGGAGCAGCCACCGACGTCACGCTCGCGGAACTCTCTCCCCTTCTTGCGCAGGGAGACACGCTGATCGACGGCGGCAACTCGAACTACAAGGACACGCAACGCCGCGCCGGGGCGTTCGAGGAGCGCGGCATCCACTACGTCGACTGCGGCACCAGCGGCGGCGTCTGGGGTCTCGAGGGCGGCTACAGCCTGATGATCGGCGGCGACGAGGCGGCGGTGGAGCGCCTGCGGCCGCTCTTCGAGACCCTCGCACCCGCGAAGGACAAGGGTTGGGGGCGCGTCGGCCCTTCCGGTGCGGGTCATTTCACCAAGATGATCCATAACGGCATCGAGTACGGCCTGATGCAGGCGTACGCCGAAGGCTTCTCGATCCTCCAGCACAAGCGCGATCTCGACCTCGACCTGCACCAGGTGGCCGAGATCTGGCGCCATGGGAGCGTCGTGCGCTCCTGGCTGCTCGATCTCACCGCGGCGGCGCTCGAAAACAATCCGTCGATGTCCGGCATCGCGCCCCACGTGAGCGATTCAGGCGAGGGACGCTGGACGGTGCAGGAGGCGATCGACCTCGATGTGCCGGCGCCTGTCATCACGCTAGCGCTGCTTCAGCGCCTGCGCTCGCGCGACGAGGAGTCGTACGCTGACCGGGTGCTGGCCGCGATGCGCAACCAGTTCGGCGGGCACGCTATCAAGAAAGAGTAGCGGCGACCTCTTCCACGAGGGCGTCCACCGGCGACTCGATCGACAGGACGATCGCGTTCTCGTCCGCGCCGGGCTCCTCCAGCGCGTCGTACTGGCTCTGCAGCAGGGACGCCGGCATGTAGTGTCCCGTGCGCTCCTTCATGCGCGCGGCCACGGTCTCGATGGACCCGCGGAGATACACGAAACGCACGTCGTTGTGGCCGTGCGCGAGCCGCTCGCGATAGCGGCGCTTGAGCGCCGAACAGGCCACGATGCAGGGTCGGCCCCGCTCGCGGGCCGCATCGATGTACGCAGCGATGGCATCGAGCCAGGGCCAGCGGTCGTCGTCGTTGAGCGGAATGCCGGCGCGCATCTTCTCCACGTTCGCGATCGAGTGGAAGGTGTCGGCCTCGGCGAAATCCCACTGAAAGCGCTCCGCAAGCCGGGCGGCAACCGACGTCTTCCCGCATCCGGAGACGCCCATGACGACGATCGCGAAGGGCCGGTCGATGGCGCGCTGCCTAGTCCTTCTCATGGCCAACTATACAATCGCCGCATGAAGATCGCCGTCCTGCCCGGCGACGGCATCGGTCCCGAGATCGTCGCCGTCACGCTCGAAGTGCTGAAAGTCCTCGATGACCACTTCGGTCTCGGGCTCGAATTCGAATTCCACGACATCGGGCTGAAGACGCTCGCATCTTTGGGGACCACGTTTCCCGCCGCGGTCCTCAAGAGCTGCCGCGCCGCCGAAGGAATCATCCTGGGCCCCGTGTCGCACCAGGACTACCCGGCGCGTCCCGCGGGCGGCATCAATCCGTCCGGCGAGCTGCGCATCAAGCTCGACCTCTACGCCAACATCCGCCCGAGTCGTTCGCGCGCGAGCCTGTAGCACTGGGGCCGCACGCCGATGGATCTCGTGATCGTGCGCGAGAAC
>JANNKG010000366.1:0-6227 GCA_031396185.1 Burkholderiales bacterium
CGCGCACCTCGCGCGACGGCATCGAGGCCGCGATCGACGCGCGCTTCGCGGGAGGATTCGAGGCGAGCCTCGCCTATACCGGCATCAACGCACGCTTTGCCGAGGCCTTCACCTCGGGCGCCGCGGAGATTCCGGCAGGGCGCAAGCTTCCGGGAGTGCCGCGATCGGTGCTCTTTGCAGAAGCAGTTTGGCGCAATCCGCGCAGCGGCTTCCACGCGGGCATCGAGCTGCGGCATGTGGCGCAGGTCTACGTGAACGAGGCGAACAGCGATGCGGCGAAAGCCTATACCATCGGCGCCATTCGCATGGGCCTCGAGCAGCGGCCCGGCGCCTGGCGGTTCAGGCAGTTCCTTCGCATCGACAACGTTTCGGATCGCCGCTACGCCGGCTCGGTGATCGTGGCCGAGGCGCGCGGCCGGTTCTTCGAGCCCGCGCCCGGGCGCACCTGGCTCGCTGGCATCGACGCTTCCTATACCTTCTGAGGTCCGATGTTCATTACCGGCCTGGGCACCGCAGTTCCCTCCCGCAGCTTTACCCAGCGCGAGTGTTGGGAAGCGCTGCAGAGGGCCGACCGCGCCGAGATCACGCCGCGCACGCGCGCGATCCTCCAGGGCATCCTCAACCACGACAACGGCATTGAAAGACGCTCGCTCGCACTCGACAACCTCGACGAGAGCTTCGAGCTCGATGCGGATACGCTCCACCAGCGCTTCGTGAAGCATGCGCCGGCGCTCGCTTCCCAGGCCGCTCGCAGCGCGCTCGCCGACGCATCCACCACACCGCAGGAGATCGACGCGGTCGTGGTCAGCACCTGCACCGGCTACCTTTGCCCGGGGCTCACCAGCTATGTCGCCGAGTCCCTCGGCCTGCGGCCCGACGCAGTGCACCTCGACCTGGTGGGCCAGGGGTGCGGTGCGGCGCTACCCAACCTGCGCACCGCCGAGGTGCTGCTCGCTTCGGGGCGCGCCGAGCGGGTCCTTTCGGTCTGCGTGGAAGTCTGCAGTGCAGCGTTCTATCTCGATGACGACCTGGGCGTACTGGTGAGCGCCTGCCTGTTCGGGGACGGCGCCGGCGCCGCCGTCCTCGCGCGCTCGCCACGCGCCGGTGCGCGCAGCGTCCAATGGAAATCGGGCGCATCGCTGCACGCGCCGCAGCATCGCGATGCGCTGCGCTTCGAGCAGCGGGGTGGGATGCTGCGCAATATCCTGACGCTCCCGGTTCCCAAGCTCGCCGCCGACTACGCGCGCCGGGTGCTCGACCAGGCGCTTGCCGCCGATGGGCTGGCGCAGGCCGACATCAACGGATGGGTGATGCACGCCGGTGGCCGGCGGGTGCTGGCCGAGCTGCAGTCCCGCCTCGGCCTTGCGGCGCGCGACGTGCGCACCAGCGCCCAGGTGCTCAGTCAATACGGCAATCTCAGCAGTCCGTTCGTCCTGTTCGTGCTGCAGGCGGCGTTGCGCGAGCGCCAGCCTGGCGGGCTCTGGTGGATGTCCTCCTTCGGTGCGGGATTCAGCTGCCACGGTGCATTGCTCGAGGTCGCGTAAGGGTGGCAAACGCCCGTTGCGTCGAACCCGAATGGCTCGATGAGCTGCCCGCCGACGATCCGCGCGCGATGCGCTCGCGTCGCGACCTGAGCCGCGTCAATGCGCTCATGGACAACGCGGGCGTCGTATCTGGCGAGCTGCGGCGCGCGGCACCCTTCGGGCTCGCCGCGATCGCCGAGATCGGCGCCGGCGATGGCGCCTTCGCGCTGCGGATTGCGCGCGCGTTGGCGCCCGCGGGGCGCGGAGCGCAGTTCACTCTGCTCGACCGCCAGGACATCGTGAAGCCGGCGACCGTGGCCGATTTCGCGCGGATCGGGTGGAGCGTCCACGCCGATCGCGGCGATGTCTTCGAGTGGCTGCAGGCCACGCCCCCCGGCCGCTTCGACGCGATCGTGGCAAACCTCTTCCTGCATCACTTCGACGGCCCGCGGCTCTCCGGGCTGCTCGCCCTGGTGGCTGCTCGCCCTGGTGGCTGCGCGTGCGCGTTGCTTCATCGCCTGCGAGCCGCGCCGCTCCCGCGTGGGGCTCACCGGCGCGCGCCTGCTGGGCGTCATCGGATGCAACGACGTGACGCGGCATGACGCCGTGGCGAGCGTGCGCGCGGGTTTCACCGGCCAGGAGCTCTCCGCGCTATGGCCGCGGAACGGGGGCTGGGTCCTGGAGGAGCGCGCTCGCGGCCTCTTCAGCCATTCCTTCGTGGCACGCCGGCCGTGAGTGGCGATTTCGACATCGTGGTGATCGGCGGGGGTCCGGCGGGCGCCACCTCGGCGCAGGCCCTCGCGCGCGCGGGGCTGCGCGTTTGCGTGGTCGAGAAGGCCACGTTCCCGCGCCGCAAGGTCTGCGGGGAATTCATCTCCGCCACTACCTGGCCGCTGCTGCACGACCTGGGCGTGGCCGCGGGCCTCCGAGAACTTGCCGGGCCGCCGGTGCGGCGAGTGGGCCTCTTTGCCGGCGAGGTGGTGGTCGATGCGGCGATGCCGGCCCCCGAGGCCGCCGAGGCGTGGGGCTGCGCGGTGGGGCGCGAGCACCTCGACCAGGCGCTGCTGGAGGCCGCGGAGCGGGCAGGGGCGGTGCTATTGCAGCCGTGGTCGGCCGTGGGTCTCGAGGAAGGATCCGAGGGATGCACGGTCACGATCGCCGACCGCAAGGGCGTCACTCGCCAGCTCGGCGCCCGCGTGGTGGTGGCGGCGCATGGTTCGTGGGAGCGGGGCGACCTGCCCACCCAACCGCAGGCTCCGCGTCACGGCAAGGCGGACCTGCTCGGTTTCAAGGCGCATTTCCACGGTTCACGCCTGCCGGCAGGGCTGATGCCGCTGGTGATATTTCCGGGCGGCTACGGCGGCCTGGTGCATTCCGGGGCGGGGCGCACAAGCTTTTCCTGCTGCGTACGCCGCGATGCGTTGCGCCGCTGCCGCGACGCCCATGCCGGCCTCGCCGCGGGGGAGGCGCTGCTGCTGCACGTGATCGAATCGACCCGCGGCGTGCGCGAATCCCTGGAAGGCGCTCGACGGGAATTGCCGTGGATGTCGGCGGGCCCGATCCGCCCCGGCGTGCGCGAGCTGGCCCGGGGACGCGTCTTCACCGTGGGCAACGCCGCGGGCGAAGCGCATCCCTTGGTCGCCGAGGGCATCAGCATGGCCATCCAGTCGGGATCCGTGATGGCCCGGGCCCTGGCCGATGCCGGCACGTTATCGCGAGAAGCGGTGGTCGAGGCCGGGGCACGCTACGCCGAGGGTTGGCGCGACAACTTCGCCCACCGCGTTCGCGCGTCGTCCGTATTCGCCACGCTCACCACCTCGCCCGCCACGGCCGCGGTGAGCGTCGCGGCGATGCGCGGAGTTCCCGGCATCCTCACCTGGGGCGCGCGCTGGAGCGGCAAGGCGCGCGCGCCGCGCTACGCGCAAGCACCATCGTGAGCACTGTGGAGCGGCTGAGCGCGCTGCTGGTGCGCGATTTCGACCTCGCCCCCGAGAAGCTGCAGCCGGAGGCGACCCTGGAGGCCCTCGAGATCGACTCGTTGCGCATGATCGAGATCCTCTTCTGCGTCGAAGACGAGTTCAAGATCCGCGTGCCCGCGGACCATGCCGAGCTCAAGGCGCGCCTGGTGACTTTCGGCGACCTCACCGCCTACATCGACACATTGCTTGCCGCGGCACCCCCGGGCCCGGCTTGAAGCCGGTCGCCGTCACCGGAATGGGCGTCGTCGCCCCGCTGGGAAACGACCCCGCGGGCTTCTTCGCCGCGCTGCTCGAGGGTCGTTCGGGCGTGCGGCGGCTGCAAGGCCGTTATCCGGAGCGCCTTGCCGCGCGCGTGGGAGCTCCGGTGGATTTCGACCCGGCGCGCCATTTCGCCGCTCCCCGGGCACGCATGCTCGACCGCGTGAGCCAGTTCGCGCTGGTCGCGGCGGCCCAGGCGATCGAGCAATCGCGTGGCGCGCTGGCCGGGATCGATCCTCGCCGCGCCGGCACCTTCGTGGGCACCGGCATGGGCGGCTCGGAAACCACCGACGAGGCCTACCACACGCTCTATGGCGAGGGCTCGGACCGCGTGAAGCCCTTCAGCGTCATCATGGCGATGACCAACGCGCCCGCGGCGTGGATCGCGCTCGACCATGGCCTGCAGGGGCCGAGCCTCACCTATTCGACTGCCTGCTCGTCATCGGCGGTGGCGATCGGCGAGGCGGCCCGCCGCATTGCATCGGGTGAGGCTGACGTGATGGTGGCTGGCGGCGCCGAGGCGCCGCTTACCTTCGGCACGCTGAAGGCGTGGGAGGCGCTGCGGACCCTTGCCGTGGAAGACCCCGAAAATCCCGGTGCCTCCTGCAAGCCGTTTGCGAAGAACCGCAGCGGCCTGGTGCTGGGCGAGGGTGCGGCGATGGTGGTGCTCGAGGACCTCGATCGCGCGCTCGCGCGGAACGCTCCGATCCTCGCCCGGATCACCGGCTACGGCCTCACGACGGACACGAGCCACATCACGCGCCCGTCGGTGGAGGGGCAGGCGCGGGCGATGCGCTTCGCCCTGGAGGATGCAGCGCTCGGCCCCGACGCGATCGGCTATATCAATGCCCACGGCACCGGCACGCCCGCCAACGATCCGGTGGAGACCGCGGCGATCAAGGAGGTGTTTGGCGCGTACGCCGCCGCCACGCCGGTGAGCTCGACCAAGTCGATGCACGCCCACCTGCTCGGCGCCGCCGGCGCCCTCGAGCTGGTGGTGGCGATCCTGGCGGCACGCGAACGGATCCTGCCGCCGACCGCCCACCTCGACGTGCCCGACCCCGAATGCGACCTCGACTACGTCCCGCATCGGGCGCGGCGCGTCGAGGCGGTGGGCGCGGTGATGTCGAACTCGTTCGCTTTCGGCGGGACCAACGCCGTGCTCATTGCCCAGGTGAGCTAGGAAAGGTACGGCTCGATCAGTCCCGAACCTGCCGCGCGGCAGCGGGTCATAGCCTCCAGTGGATACCCGCTCGCAACCTCGCCTGCGCCGCTGGCAGATCGCCGTCCTGGCGCTGCTCGGGCTGGTTGCGCTCTGGGGGATCGTGGGCGGGCTGCTGCTGCCGGTGCTCGCCAAGAAACTCCTCGCCGAGAAGCTGGGTGAGCGCCTCGGACGGACGGTGGTGGTCGACAAGGTGTCCGTCAATCCCTACACCCTCGACGCGACGCTCGCGGGCGTGCGCATCCTCGAAGCCGATCGCGCCACCGCGTTCGTGTCGTTCGATACGCTCGACGTCGAGGCGAGCGCCGCGTCCTTCTATCGCTTCGCACCGGTGGTCGACCGGCTGACGCTCGCCGGACTGAAGGTGAGGCTGGTGCGCGACGGCGAGAATCACTACAACCTGAGCGACATCCTTGCGCGCCTTGCCGCCACGGCGAAGGCCGAGGCGGCCTCGCGCAAGCGCGACGATCCCCAGGAGCCGGCGCGTTTCTCGGTGAGCAATATCCGCGTCGTGAATGCCGCGATCGAGTTCGACGACCGGCCCGTCGGCAACAAGCACCAGATGTCCGAAATCCACTTCTCGGTGCCGTTCGTCTCCAACCTGCCGCGCCACCTCAAGGAGTACGTGCAGCCCTCGTTCGCCGCGAAGGTCAACGGGGCGCCGCTCCTCGTGACGGGTGAGACGCAGCCTTTCGGGGACACCCTGCAAACCCACTTCACCCTCGACGTGAGCGCACTCGACGTGCGCCGCTACCTCGAGTACGTGCCGGTTCGGATGCCCGTGAAGGTGGAGTCGGGCACGCTCGCCGCCCACCTGACGGTGCGCTTCACCCAGGCGCCCGGCAAGGATCCGGCAGTGGCGCTTGCCGGTACGGCCGGGCTGCGCGACGTGGCGGTGGCGAACGACGCGGGGCGGCTTGCGCAATTCACGCGGCTCGAGGTCGACCTGGCGTCGTTCGACCCGTTCGCCGGCAAGGCGCGCGTGAGCGCCGTGCGCCTGGAGAACGTCGCGGCGCTGGGCGAGGACCTGCGCATCGCGCGCGCGCAAGCCGGCGATATCGAGGTGGATCTCAAGAAAAAGGTCGCCCGGATCGCGACGGTCACCACCAGCGAGGGCATCGGGAATTTCAAGCGTGGCAGCGATGGCGCGCTGGAGCTCCCGCAGCTCGGGCTCGCGCCGGCACCTGCTGCCGCGGCCCCGCCGACTCCCGCGCCGGCGTCCCCGCCGCCGGACGGATCGGCCTG
>JANNKG010000428.1:0-1649 GCA_031396185.1 Burkholderiales bacterium
GGTTACCAGTTCGCGCCCCGGTCGGCTGGGAGCGCTGTTTGGAACGCGATCCACTGCGGCATCGACGCGGTGTCGAGGGACGCGGACTCGCCCGCGAGCAGCTTGTCGGCGCCAAAGCGGCGCGAGGCACCCCCGCAGAGCAACAACCCCGCAATCAATCGACCTTCGCGCCGGCGACCTTCACCGCCTTCTCCATGCGCGCGCGGTCGGTCGCAAGCTGCGCGGCATATTCGCGCGGCCCCTCGCCCACCGGATCGATGCCCAGGACGGTGAGGCGCTCGGCGAGCGCCGCGTCCCTCAGCACGTCTGCCACGTCGGCGGCCACCTTGGCCGCGATCGCCTGCGGCACGCCCGCGGGGCCGGAAAAGCCGATGGTCGGCGCGAAATCGAATCCCGGGATGTGGCTCTCCGCGACGGTTGCGACGTTCGGCGCCAGCTTCGAGCGCTTCTCGGAGTTGACCGAGATGAGCTTGAGCTTGCCTTCCTTCACGAATCCCGCGATCGAAGGCATCGCCGACCACACCGCGGTCACCTGGCCGCTCACCAGCGCCGGGATCGACTGGCCCGTCCCCTTGAAGGGCACGTGCAGGATGTCCATGCCGAGCGCCGCCTTGATCGACTCGAACGTGAGGTGATGGATGCTGCCGATGCCCGACGAGCCGTAGGAGTGCTTGCCCGGGTTCGCCTTCACCATCTGGACGAACTCGGTGAAGTTGCTGGCCGGGGTGGACGGAGGCACGGCGAGGAAGAGCGGCGCCCTGGCGGTGAATGACATCGGCGTGAAGTCCTTCACCGGGTCGTAAGGCAGGTTCGGATAGATGAAGGGGTTGACCGTGAACATGGTCGCGTCGGTCACCAGCAGCGTGTAGCCGTCGGCGGGCTTGGTCGCGAGGTACTGCGCGGCGACCACGCCGTTGCCGCCGGGCTTGTTCTCGACCACCACCGCCTGGCCCCATTTGTCGGAGAGTTTCTGGCCGACGACACGCGCGACGGTGTCGGGCAGGCCCCCGGGGGCGTAGGGGACCACCAAGGTCACCGTCCTGGCAGGAAAGGTCTGGGCACAGGCGATGCCGCTCGCCAGTGCGATTGCGGCGGCGGCCGCGACAACGGTGCGACGCTTCATGGACTCTCCTCGAGTGTGGTTCCAGTCAGGCGCGCCGGCGCTGGGCGCCGGCGGCGATCTTTTCGAGCACGATGCCGTTGCGCGACGCGACCAGGTCGGCAAGGATCGCGAGCGCGATCTCAGGAGGCGTGCGCGAGCCGATCGAAAGTCCCACCGGGCCGCGCAGCCGCGCGATCTGCTGCGGGCTCAGGTCGAATTCCGCGAGGCGCTTGCGGCGTTCCGCGCTGGTGCGCACCGAGCCGACCGAGCCCACGTAGAAGGCTTCGCTCTTCAGCGCCTCGAGGAGCGCCATGTCGTCGAGCTTGGGATCGTGCGACACGGTAATGATCACGCTATGGCCGTCGGGCCGGAACGCGAGCACTGCCTCATCGGGCATGCCGGCGAGCCACGTCGCACCCATGGCCCGCCATGCGGTGCGGTACTCCTCGCGCGGATCGCACACGAACACCTGGAAGTCGACGGTGGCACAAATGTCGCAGTCGTCCGCAAATACTTTGACGGCTGCAACACCGGGAATCTCGACGAT
>JANNKG010000450.1:0-6321 GCA_031396185.1 Burkholderiales bacterium
GATAGACCTGCGCGTCGCAGCCGGTGACCCCGTGGCCGCGCTCGCGTGCGATCTTGGCCAGGCCCCCCATGAAGGTGCCGCAGATGCCGAGGATGTGTAGGCGCATTGGAATAGGGCGAGAGAACCTTGAATTCTAGCAGCCGGGACGTGTCAGACCCCCCGGTTCCCCTATGGCCGGCGATGGAGCGTGTAGACTGAGCCTCCCCACGGGCGTCCTGCCCTTCCCCTACCTACCGTCCATGGTTCCTCACCTGACCACCTCCCTCACCGGCCCCCTCCAGGAGCTGGAACGGGTGGTGCTCGACCAGCGCCCCGAGATCGAGCGCTGGTTCCGCACGCAGTGGCTCGAACACGAGGCGCCGTTCTACACGTCGGTGGACCTGCGCAACAGCGGCTTCAAGCTGGCGCCGGTGGACACGAACCTGTTCCCGGGCGGGTTCAACAACCTGAATCCCGATTTCCTGCCCCTGTGCGTGCACGCGGCGATGTCGGCGGTGCAGAAGATCTGCCCCGATTCGCGCGGCTTCATGCTGGTGCCCGAGAACCACACGCGCAACCTGCATTACCTGCAGAACGTGGCGGTCCTGAAGCGCGTCCTGGAGGGCGCGGGCCTCACGGTGCGCATCGGCAGCCTGATTCCCGACTTGAAGGAGCCGATGGTGGTGGAGAGCTCCGGGGGCGACAAGCTCACCCTCGAGCCGATCCAGCGGCGCGGCAACCGGGTGGCCCTCGAGGGTTTCGATCCCTGCGCGGTCCTGCTCAATCACGACCTGTCGTCGGGCATTCCGGCGATCCTTCGCGGTATCGAGCAGCCGGTCGTGCCGCCGCTGGTCGCCGGGTGGGCCACGCGGCGCAAGTCGCACCATTTCCACGCCTACGACCGCGTGGCCGAGGATTTCGCCAAGCTGGTGGGCATCGACCCCTGGCTCATCAACCCGGGCTTCAGCCAGTGCGGCAAGGTCAACTTCACCGAGAAGGAGGGCGAGGACTGCCTCGCCTCGAATGTGGAGTTCGCGCTCGCCGAGATTCGCGAGAAGTATGCGCAGTACGGCATCACCGAGAAGCCGTTCGTGATCGTGAAGGCCGATGCCGGCACCTACGGCATGGGCATCATGACGGTGAAGAGCGTCGAAGACGTGAGGAACCTCAATCGCAAGACGCGCAACAAGATGGCCACCATCAAGGACAGCCAGCCGGTGCACGAGGTGATCATCCAGGAAGGCGTGTACACCTTCGAAAGCGTCGGCGGGGCGGTGGCCGAGCCGGTGGTCTACATGGTCGACCAGTTCGTGGTCGGTGGCTTCTATCGCGTGCACACCGAACGCGGCATCGACGAGAACCTGAACTCCCCCGGCGCCAAGTTCGTCCCGCTGGCCTTCGAGACCGACTGCCACACGCCCGATTGCGGCGGCATGCCGGGAGACCCGCCGAATCGTTTCTATACCTACGGCGTGGTCGCGCGCCTGGCGATGCTCGCCGCGGCCGTCGAGGTGGAAGAGCTGGTCGAGCGCGAAGCTGCCCCGGAGGTCCGGGCGGCAAACGCATGAGGCTTGCGTTCGTGGTCGATCCCCTCGACCAGCTGAAGGCATACAAGGACTCGTCGATCGCGATGATGCGTGCTGCGGCTGCGCGCGGGCACGAAATCCACGCCCTGGAGGCGCGCGACATGGTGGTCCTCGAAGGCGCGGTGCGTGCGCGCGTGCGCCGGCTCGAGGTGAGCGGCGACGATGCGTCGTGGCATCGCATCGCCTCCGAGGGGCAGGCGCGCCTTGCGGACTTCGACTACGTCCTCATGCGCAAGGACCCGCCCTTCGACCAGGAGTACTACTACGCGACGCTGCTGCTCGAGCGCGCCGAGGCCGAAGGCACCCAGGTGCTCAACAAGCCGCGCGCGCTGCGCGACTGGAACGA
This sequence comes from Burkholderiales bacterium, assembly GCA_031396185.1. Classification (GTDB taxonomy): domain Bacteria; phylum Pseudomonadota; class Gammaproteobacteria; order Burkholderiales; family Usitatibacteraceae; genus Usitatibacter. The sequence goes on from JANNKG010000450.1 coordinate 1,912, forward strand.
GAAGCTCGCGATCCTGCGCTTTGCGTCGTTCAGCCCCCCCACGCTGGTAGCGAGCGACATGGACGCGGTCCACGCCTTCATCGAGTCGCACCGCGACGTGATCGTGAAGAAGCTGGACGGCATGGGCGGCACCATGATCTTCCGCGTCGCGGCCGCCGACCCGAATCGCAACGTGATCGTCGAGACCCTCACCGACATGGGCCGGCGCACGATCATGGCGCAGCGCTACATCCCGGAAATTGCCCAGGGCGACAAGCGCGTGCTGGTGATCGACGGGGAGCCCTTCCCGCAATGCCTTGCCCGCATTCCCAAGGCGGGCGAGACGCGCGGCAACCTTGCCGCGGGCGGCACCGGTGTCGCCCAGCCGATCTGCGCACGCGACCGCGAGATCGCCACGGCCGTGGGCGTGGAGCTGGTGAAAGCGGGGATCGTGTTCGCGGGGCTCGACATCATCGGCGACTGGCTCACCGAGGTGAACGTCACCAGCCCCACGTGCATCGTGGAGATCGCCGAGCAGACCGGCGAGGACGCCGCCGAGACGCTGATGGAAGCCCTGGGCGCCTGACCGGCAGCGGGTTTCTAGTACACCGAAATCCGGTCGAAATCAGTGCCTCGGTCGAGGACTTCCTCGACGGTCGATTCCTTCGCGCTGCCCTCCCAGAGGTCGATGCCGCGCCCCCGGGAAGCGAGACCACTCGGCACGACCAGCGACGCCGCGATCTTGATCCGTTCCAGCGCGGGCAGCCTGAACCCGGGAGCCCACTGCGCATTGGGGCGGTTGCGGGCGTCGGCCGCGCGCACCGGCACCGGCTCCGGTCGGCCCGGGAAAAGCGTGATGGTGGCGATCAGGCGCCCGTCGGTCTCCTGGGCGAGGGCACTCACGCGCCCGAGGAAGAACACTCCCGCGTCGCCAACGCGCATGGCGACCAGGCGGCCGATGGCGACACCCTTGGAGGAGGTCTGCGGACGCTGCAGCCGCCACGCACCCATCATCTCGTCGATCACGCCCCAGCTTTCCACCGTGAAGTTGTGTTCCGAGACCATCATCGATTGGGTGCGCTCGGTGATGCGGCCGAAGACCTCGATGTCCTGGTTCTCCTGGCGGGTGAGGCTGCGCTTGCGATCCGGCTGCTCGAAACCCTTGCCGCCCGCCGCGAAGTAATGGATCTCGTTCACGCCAAACACCACGCCGACCGACTTTTCGTCGGGCACCTTGGCCGGCGGGCGCGGCGGCGCGCCCTCGCACCAGAGACGGTGCAGGCGCTGCAGGTGGTCGAGGGCGTGCCCCGCCGGGAAGTCCGCGGGCAGGCCGAGCGAGGCGGGCGGCTCGTCCTTCTGCAGGCCGTGGATGCGTTTTCGCATGCTGCGCGACAGCTGCTCGACATCGAGGAGGCGATGGTTTTCCGTGAGTTCGGCGGCGGCGAGCGGGCGGGCGCCGATCGGCCGGCCGGAGTCCACGGTGAGCGGCAGCATCGCGGGGCTGGCCGCGTCGAGGGGCTTGGCGCGCACCTGCACCTTGCGCGCCCACATTCGCAGGAGGACCGCCACGAAATCCATCTGCGGCCCGGTGAGTTCCGACAGGTAGGCGGCCTGCGCGAGCACCACCTGCACGTAGGTCTCGCCCACGCTGGACGTGCCGTCGTCGCTCTCGAGGGAATCCTTGACGCGGTCCTCGGCGATCCCGGCGCGTTCGGCGGTGGTGAAATCCTGGTGAAGGCGCGTCCACAGCTGCGGATCGAAGCGGCGATACACGGCCGCATGGAACAGCATCTGCGCGCCGACGTAGCGCATGACGCGTTGGGTGATGAGGGCGATATGCCCCGAGACTTCCCCGCCGCTGTCGTGAGCCGCCGCGAGTGCCGCGCGATACCCGGTCTCCATCTCCTCGAGGAGCGCGCGCCCGGTGCGCCATGCGTCGCTGTCGTTGGACGAAAGCGGCAGTGACTTGCCGAAGTAGCGGGAGCGCTGCTCCCCCTGGAGAAAGGCGACCTTGTCGCGCATCAGCTCCAGGCATTTGAGCCGGTCGAGGCCGTCGAAGGACGCCGCGCTCAGCGCCCGGAGCGCCTCGAGGGCCAGAGACTGCGCCTGGGGGATGTTGGTAAGCGGCAGCGCGTTCAGCCATTCCTTGCAGGTGCGGGCGTCGCTGAAGGCGAGCACGCCGCTGGCGCCGGCGGGTGGCGGGGTGGCGGACATGCGCTAGGGACCGAGCCTCGCGATGATCGCCGCGGCGATTCCCGTGGCGCTCGCCACGCGCCCGGCAGGCAGCCCGGCCTCGCGCCGCGGAGCCGCCCAGATCGGCGCGGGGAAATGGCGGTCGTCGCCGAAGCGCGGCACCACGTGCCAATGCAGGTGAGGAGTCATGTTGCCCAGGCTGGCGAGATTCATCTTGTCGGGCCGCATCGTTTCGCGAATCGCCGCCTCGACCGCATACACCACCGCCATGAAGCCGTCGCGTTCGGCCCCGTCGAGGTCCGACATCTCGCGCGCATGGCGCTTCAGGATCACGCGGCAGAAACCCGGGTAGTCGGGCTCGTCAACGCGCACCACGCGGCACAGCGCATTCTGCCAGAGCACCGCGCCCCCCGGGCTCGAGCAGAACTCGCAGGGAGGCGGGGACGAACTCAGAAGGGCTGTCTCACGATGGACTTCGACTGCGTGACCCCCTCCACCGAGTAGCTCAAGGTCGCCGTGTCGCTGCCGTGGAAGGTAAAAGTCACGGTGCCGACCGCTTGCGCAACGAGAGCCGCGGCATCGTAGGGCGCGCCCAGCCACGGCGAACCCCGGGTGCGGTAGGCGGTCCCGGAAAAAACGTTCGCGGCGGTCCACGTGCCACCGGGAACCACGTACCAGACGGTGCGCCCCGCCGCGTCGTAGGTGTACCAGACCGAGAACAGCGTGCGGTACTGCTGGTTGATGGCCACGCCCCAGCCATTCTGCGCGGTGCCGCCCCACCACAGGTCGCCAAGCGATCCGACCGGCGTCGAGTCTGCCGGGCCGAAAAGCTGTCGCGTAATCGACTTCTGCCCCGAGACGCCGTTGATGGTGTAGTCGAGCGTCGCGGTGCCGGGGCCGTTGAAGGTGAGCGTCGCGGCGCCGACCGGCGCGCCGGGCGCGAGGCGGCTCGCGTCATAGTTGCCGAACCACGATCCCGAGGGAATGTAGAGCGGCCCGGAGAACGCGGTGAACGCCGTGTTCCAGCTGCCGCCGGGCATCACCACCCACAGCGGTTGGCCCTGGTTGTCGTAGACGTAGAGCGCGGAAAAGAGCGTTGCGCCGTGCTGCGTAATGCTCATGCCCCAACCGTTCTCCGCGCTGCCCGCCCACCACAGATCCTGGTAGTTGGCAGGCCCGCGCGCGGCAATCGCGATCTTGTACATGCCGCGACCGTAGGTCGCCGCGCCGAGGGTCTGGTCGTCGATCCAGAAAAGCTCGCGCACGCGGATATTGGCCGGACCCTCGTTGGTGGTCGACCAGCTCGCCCCGCCGTTCTCGCTGGTGAACACGCCGACCGAGGTCGCGGCGTAGAGCCAGGCGGGCCGCGTCGGGTGGCGCTTTACGTCGAACACCGGCGCCGCCGGCAAATTTCCGGTGATCGATGCCCAGGTCACGCCGCCGTCGAGGGTCTGCCAGACGTTGCCCGGGGTAAACCCGGTGAACGCGGCGATGACGCGGTTGGGGTTGTCGCGGTCGACGGTCACGCGCATCACGCGCCGTGCGGGCAGCACCCCCGCGCCGACGCGACTCCAGGCGGGCGCCAGTGCAAGGCCGTCGTTGCTGCGGTAGAGCTCGCCGTTGTTGTGGCCGACCCAGATCGCGTTGCCGTTGCCCTCGTGCACCGCGATCGCGTTGATGAAATTGTCGGTCACGGCCGACGGCGCCTTGATCACCCGCCACGCCGGAACGCCAGCGCGCGCGTTGTCCGTGACCCAGAGCGAGGCGGCGCCCGCGAGCAACCGGTTCGAATTGCCCGGGTCGAGGATGAACGGGGCGATGAAGTTCGCCTTCTTGGTGGCGCCGGCCCCGCAGAAGTTGCTGTCGCCCTCGCTGGGCAGCGCCTCGGTGATGCCGCTGCAGATGTAGTTCGCGAAACCGCCGTTGGTGGACCGGTGGATCGAGAGGTAGACGTAGGAGCCGTAGAACACCAGGTCGGAGGCGGGATCGACCGCGACGTAGCCGCCATCGCCGCCGCGAAACGGGACCCACGAACCCTGGGCCAGTTGCAGCGAGCCGTTGTCCTGGGTGCCGCCGACGCTCCGCCCGCCCGCCGCGGAGCGTCCCGCGCCGCTGTAGAACTGCGTGACTGCGAGGCCCTGGTTGGCGTTGGTCCAGCCGAGGCCGCCGGCGCCATTCGCGATCGCGTCGACATCGGCGGCCTTGTAGACTCCGCCGTCGTTGCCGCTGAAGAGCCGG